>CAZQCR010000035.1:0-19127 GCA_964591745.1 uncultured Anaerolineaceae bacterium | reverse complement strand
CGGACGCCATCGCCATGACCGACCACGGCGCTCTCTACGGTGCCATCGACGTCTACCGCGAAGCCACGTCCCGCGGGATCAAGCCGATCATCGGGGTCGAGGCGTATGTCGCCCAGGGCACGCGCCACAGCCGCGAACGGGGCGACAACCAGCCCTACCACCTCGTCATGCTCGCCCGGAACATGGAGGGCTACAAGAACCTCATCGCCCTCGTCACCCGGGCCAACCTCGAAGGCTACTACTACAAGCCCCGCGTGGATCGCGAGCTCCTCCAGCAGTACAGCGCCGGGATCACGGTCCTCAGCGGCTGCCCCTCGGCCGAGTTCCACCGCCGCATCCAGGAGGGCGACCGCGAAGGCGCCATCGAGGTCGCAAAGTGGTACCGCGAAGTCTTCGATGGCCACTACTACCTCGAAGTCCAGGACCACGGCGACGAGAAGTTCACCCGGCTGAACCCGGTGATTGCCGACATCGGCCGCGAGCTTGGCATCCCCGTCGTCGCGACGAACGACGGCCACTACACCCACCCGAACGAGGCGGAAGCGCACGACACGCTCCTCTGCATCGGCACCAACGCCACCGTCGACCAGAAGGACCGCTACAAGTTCGATGGCAAGGGCTACTACCTGAAGAGCGAAGAGGAGATGCTCGCCCTCTTCCCCGAGCGGCCGGATTTCATCACGAACACCCAGCTCGTCGCGGCCGAGTGCGACCTCGACCTCAAGTTCGACCGCCAGCTCCTGCCCGCGCCGCCCATCCCGGCTGACCGCACGAGCGATGACTACCTCGCCGAGATCTGCACGAAGGGCCTCCACAAGCGCTTCCCCGAAGTCACCCAGGAGCTGAGCGACCGCCTCGCCTACGAACTCGATGTCCTGAAGCAGACGGGCTTCTCGGACTACATGTACGTGGTCAAAGAGATCTCGGACCACGCTCACGAGAAGGGGATCCGGATGGGGGTCCGTGGCTCGGCCGCCGCCTCCCTCGTCCTCTATACGCTCGGCGTCACGGATATCGACCCGGTGGCCAACCGTCTCATCTTCGAACGCTTCCTCAACCTCGAACGGCGTGAGATGCCCGACGTGGACTTCGACTTCGCGGACGACCGCCGCGACGAGATGATCCGCTTCGCCTACGACCACTACGGCCACGACAGGGTCGCCCAGATCATCACCTTCGGCACGCTGGGCGCGAAGGCCGCCCTGCGCGATGTCGGCCGCGCCCAGGGTCTCACCTACGCCGACGTCGATAAGGTGGCGCGCCTTGTCCCGAACGCCCTCCACATCACCCTCGAAGACGCCGTCGAGCAGACGGCCGAGATGCGGGAGCTGATCGAGACTGACCCGAGGGTCCGCAAGCTGGTCGAGATCGCCCGCCAGCTCGAAGGCGTCTCCCGCCATTCGAGCACGCACGCCGCCGGCGTCGTGATCTCTCGCGACGCGCTCATCGACCACGTCCCGCTCCAGCGCCCCAGCCGCGGCGACGAAACGTCCATCCCGATGACCCAGTTCGCGATGGATCAGGTCGCGAAGATCGGGCTCCTGAAGATGGACTTCCTCGGTCTTTCCAACCTCACCATCCTCGACCGGGCAGTCGAACTGATCCGCGATACTACGGGCGATGCGATCGACCTCGTCGCCCTCCCCGACGGCGACGAGAAGACGATGGCGATGCTTGGCCGGGCGGAGACGTTCGGCGTCTTCCAGCTGGAATCCTCCGGCATGCGCCGTTACGTCCAGGACCTGCAGCCGACGACCATCGCGGACCTCTGCGCCCTCGTCGCCCTCTACCGTCCGGGGCCGATGCAGCACATCCCACGCTACATCGATGGCAAGCACGGCAAGATTGCGATCCAGTACCCCCACCCCGCGCTCGCCAACATCCTGGATGAGACGTACGGCGTCATCGTCTACCAGGACCAGGTGCTCCTCATCCTTCAGCAGTTCGCCGGCTACACGCTCGGCCAGGCCGATATCGTTCGCAAGGCGATGGGCAAAAAGAAGAAGGAGATCATGGAGGCCGAGCGGGCGGGCGTCGTCGCCGGCGCGATGAGCAAGGGCTACAGCGAAGCCGAGGCAAGCGCCGTCTTCGACCTGATCGAGCCGTTCGCGGGCTACGCCTTCAATAAGGCCCACAGCTGGTGCTACGGCAACATCGCCTACCAGACGGCCTACCTGAAGGCGAACTACCCCGTGCCCTACATGGCCGCAGTCCTCCAGAACACGAAAAGCGCGCCCGATACCCAGGATCGGATCGCAGCCGCCTACGCCGAATGCACCAAGCTCGGGATCGCCGTCCTGCCGCCGGACGTGAACCACAGCGGAGACAACTTCACGGTGGAGCGGCAGGCCGATGGCTCGCTGGCCATCCGTTTCGGCCTTGGCGTCGTCAAGAACGTCGGCCAGGGCGCGGTCGAAGGGCTGATCGCCTCCCGCGAAAAGGGCGGGATCTTCCGTGACATCGAGGACTTCTGCAAGCGCGCCGACCTGGCCAACGCCAACAGCCGGGCGATCGAGAGCCTGATCAAGGCGGGTGCTTTCCCAGAAACGTATTTCGGCGATCGCGGCACGCTGAACTTCAACCTCGAACGGCTGATGAACCTCGCGCGCCGCGAACGGGAACTCCGCGAAAGCGGCCAGTCGACGATGTTCGATCTCTTCGGCAGCGAGGTGGATACGCCGATGCCGGCGCTGGAGTTCGAACAGCAGCCAGCCCGTCGCGAAGACATGCTCGCGTGGGAGAAGGAGCTCCTGGGCATCTATCTCTCCGAGCACCCCTTCGGCTCCGTCGCCCGGGACCTGGCCCCGTACACGACCCATCAGCTCTCCGATCTCTCGCTCGAGCTGGTGGGCCAGGCGGTCACGGTGGCCGGCCTCGTCTCGCGTGTGCAGGCGCGGGCGACGCGAGATGGGCGGAAGTTCTACATCGTCGACCTCGAAGACCTCTCCGGAACGGCGGAACTGACCGTCTGGAGCGACACGATCGAGCTTACGGGCGAAGCTGTCTGGGCCGAGGGCCAGGTACTGCTGGTTTCGCTGGAACTACGCGAGCGGGCCGACCGGCTCAACCTGAACGTCCGTAAGGCGGCGCGGTTCGATAGGGCCGAGGGCGCCGTCGTCGGGTTCGCAGCGGACCAGTGGCAAGTTGAACCGGCCCGCGCCCGGCGAGGACCGCGGCCAGAACAGCGGCCGGCTCCCGCGAACGGCGCCGCTCCGCCCGCGCAGGCGGCGGCGACGGTAGAGGCGGCCCGGCCGGGCGTCACATCACCGGTGAGCGGCGATACCGCACGCCTGATCATCACACTCCACGAAACGGAGGACGAGGTGGCAGATGCCGCCCTCCTGAAGATGATCGTGAGCATGCTCAAGGACCGCCCGGGCACGGACGAGATTCGGCTGGTGATCCACGACACCGAAGGCAACGACACAGAATTCGACCTTCCGCGCGCCGCCGCTTCGGAGGATTTCGCGCGCAGCTTGCGGAGCGTCCTTGGGAATCGCGGCCAGGTGCGGGTGACGGGCCTGCGTGAGCGGGCGGCGTAGAACTGCTAGAAGAACTGTTCAGTTCAGTGAGTGATTAAAGGAAGCTTCGTGGCCACACGCCCGAGTAAAGTAGCGGGCCTCGCAATTTAGAAGAATGAACGGGCGCCCTAAAGGGATGGCCATAGAACACTTGTTCTTCTGGCGCGGCGGCCGTACCGTTGGCCTATGGCTGCGCAAGCGACGGAAGAGGTGTTGGGCGTCTCGATGGTCGAGAGTCGGTCTATCCTGACGGCCGGAAACGGCTTCATCGCTGGCTACAAGTTTACCCTGAACCCCTACGGCGGATGCCAGTTCGGATGCGACTACTGCTATGCGCGTAGCTTCGCACCGTCGGAAGCGCTGCGGGACCGCTGGGGCGATTGGGTGCGCGCGAAAGCGAACGCACGGGCGCTTATCGAGCGGGCGATCAATTCGAAATCGGAGCGTTCGGGTCTCCGCAGGGGCGACACTATCTACATGTCGTCCGTTACCGACCCGTATCAGTCGGCCGAGCGGCACCATGGCATCACGCGCGAGGTGCTGGAGGCGTTACTCGCGGTTCAGCCCCGCCTCACGATCCAGACACGTAGCCCCCTGGTGACGCGGGACATCGACCTTCTCCGGCGCTTCGAACACCTTCGAGTAAACGTCACGGTCTCGACTGATGACGAGGATGTGCGACGCCGGTACGAAGCCCATTGTCCGTCGATCGCGCGCCGTTGGCAGACGCTTGAGGAGCTCAAGTCGGCGGGGGTGGCCATCGGCGTCTCGCTCGCTCCGCTCCTGCCGGTCCGCGACGCGAGGTCATTCGGCGAACGGCTTGCGGAGCTTGACGCGCAGGAGTACGTCGCGCAGTACCTTCATGAAGGCGCTGCCCGATTCCGAGCCAGCACCCCTTCCGCTACCCAGGCCCGTGTGCATGGCGACGGATGGCATCGCCAGCAATACCAGCGAGCGTGCGCCGAGATTCGCGCCGCCCTGGGGACTGAGCGCCCGTTGCTTGAAGGGTCCGACGGGTTCCGGCCTCCGGATTGAGCGATGGACGAGGAGACATGGGTCCGCCTTGCCGATGGTGTTGACCGGGGCGTCTTCGCAGTTTGGGACGCGTATACCGCCAGGCACCCTATCGCGGCCGATCAGCTTGCCGATGGATTCTCCACCCTGGGTGCACTCCGCCTGGGTCGGGAACCCGAATATGGGAGCGTCGGTACCGCGGCGGCGTATGTGCTGGTCTACATGGTCCAGCGAACCGCCAGTATCGCCCTCGCGCTCGACGCTGCCGGTCTGCGGCCCGGCCCGTTGAGCATTCTCGATATCGGTGCCGGTACTGGCGCCACGGCGCTCGCGCTGCGTCTCCTGAGCCGTCACCAGGATCGGTTGACCTGCGTGGAGCCGAGCGCGGAAATGCGGGCGTTCATCCCCCTCAAGAGCGGCCTGGACGTTGCGGTCGAGGCGACCCTGGAGGGTGTTCTTGCGCAGGAAACGCTCGCGGTCGAGCGGTACGACGTTGTCGTGCTATCGGCCTGTCTTCCCTACGGCTGGCGGCCGGGGAGCGGTCGGCGTGGCGTGGCGGAGTTCGGAGCGGCGCTCCGGAACCGCCTGGTTGAGGGCGGAACCATCGTTCTCATCGAGCCTCCGGCAAAGTCGCGCGAAGCCGAGGTCGCGGAAGCGGCGTTCCGTCTCGTCGATATGGATGTCCGCCGGTCGACCGTCGCGGAGCTCGTCGGCGGTGGAGCGGTGCGCCTGCCTGCCCGCCGAACGACACGCGCGCTGGAGCGCGAGCGCCGCCGGATCGCGAGAAGCGGGCGGCTCACCGACGCCGGGGCGGATCTGCTCGGGCGACGATGGGCGATTGAGACGAGCGCGGCTTCTCCAGATGTTGTGGTTATCGCCATTGCGCGAGGTTTCGCCTTCCGCCCGGCCCCCCGAGAGCGAACCGCAGCGAACAGTCCAGGGCTCCGCCGTGCCGCTCCGGCCCACCCGACTGACAAGAAACCAGCCGGGAAGGAGCGAGCCCTTCCTCCCGGCGGAATCGCGCTGTTGGTGCTAACGGGGGTCGCGGTCGCCGCGGCCGCCGCATGGATTCCCTACGACTTCTGGCGGTAGTCGTGGTAGCGGCCGTCGCGCCAGTCGAGGGCGCCCTTGAGGCCTGTGCCCTGTTCGAAGCTTTCGCGCACTTTGTCCTGCCAGAGGTAGGCCTCGCCGGTGAACTGACCCATGGCATCGAGGTCTGTGGACGAGCGCACGGAGGAGTAAATCCCCATGTTTTCGTAGAACCGGTTCATGTTGACCTTGAGGATGGCCAGGTGGTCGTGGGTGAGGTTGGCGATGCGATCGGCGAATTCGATCGTCCGGGCTTCGAGCTCTTCCTTGGGCCAGGCGTAGTTGATCATGCCGATCTTCTCCGCTTCGACGCCGGAGATGGACGAGCCCTGGTAGTAGAGCTCCTTCGCCTTGCGCATGCCGATGACGAGCGGCCAGATGACGCCGTTACGGGCGACGCCGAGGCCGCGAACGCCCGGGTGGCCCATCTGAGCGTCTTCGGCGGCGACCACGAGGTCGGCCATCATCGCGAGTTCGCAGCCGCCGGCGAGGGCGTAGCCGTGTATCTGCGCGATGGTTACCTTCGCCATGTTCCAGAAGTACATCTGGATATCCGTGATCTGCTGCATGCCGGTGCGGATGCCCATGACGAGGCGGCGGCCCTTTTCGTCGGTGGCGGCGTGACGGCGGACAACGCCATCCGCGCCGCGGCCCTGGGCCGGTGTGAGGTCGTACCCGGCACAGAAAGTGCGACCGGCGCCGCGGAGGATGATCACACGGGCGGAGGCATCGGCCTCCAGGTCGTGGAGGGCGTCGTTGAGCTCGAAGAGGAGCTCCTGAGAGAGGGCGTTCATCTTTTCGGGACGGTTGAGGGTGATGCGGGCGACGCGTCCGTCGCTCCCGACGCGGTCGATTTCGAGGGTTTCGAATTTGGCCATCCTGAGGTCCTCCGGCTAGGTTGCGATGCTGTCGAACGCTAACGGGGGCGGCTGGGCCGCGCAAGGTTCGCGGGGAAGGCGGGAGATTGCGCCAGGCGGTTGACCGCGAGGTGTCGGGAGCCTTCCCGGCTGCGTTGAGGAATCGGCCCGTCGCGAGGGAGCGTAGGACACGCTCTCGATAGACTTTCGGGCGATGAAGATCCTGAGGCTCAGCCACAGCTCGGACACGTTCCCGATCCCGGCCGCCGAGGAGCGGACCTGGGCGATCGCCGAGCGGGCCCTGGCTGAAGCCTCGGGCCAGCCAACGACAACGGTGATCAAGACGCTCTGGCCGACACCCGGCCTGGTGGCCGCCGTTGACCGGTGGATGGAGGCCGAGACGCCGGATGTCGTGTTCATATGGGTAAGCGCATACTGGTTCCTGTACGGGACGATCGCTGAACGGCTGCGACGGATCCTGCCGGGACCAGCGCGGCCGCTCGCCACGGGCGCCGACCACCTCGGCGGGCTGAAGTGGCTGACGGAGAGCCGCCCGATGCAGCCGGTTAAAGGCCTGGCCGAGCGAACGATCGGCACGGCGGCGATGTTGAGCGGAGACGAGACCGTCGCCGTCCTGGAGTCGGTCATTCGGCGTGTGCTGGCGCGGGAGGAGTGCCTGGTGGTGGTGCGGGGCGCAGCGACGCCGATCTACTTCCGCACGCCGCGCCAGCAGCGGAGGGCGCAGGAGCTGACGGCGGACGTCGACCGGAAGATGGCCGAACTCTGCGGGAGGCTCCACCTGTCCTACATCTCTGGAGCTCCGATCGACTCCATGGAGGAGGAGGAGGCGCTCCGCCAGGCGGACCGCGTCCACTGGAACAAACGGGGGCACGAACTCTACGGGGCGATGGAAGGGGAAGGCCTGGTGCGGGCGTGGCGTGCGTGGAAGGGCCTCGCGCCAGCGCCGTAAGCCGTTAGCGGTCCTCGGTATCGGGCGTGGGTTCGGGGCCGACGTTCTCATCAACCTGCCGTGCACCGCCGAGAAAGAGATCGAGGGTGCGTTCGAACTGGCCGGGGAGGAAAGCGAGAACGGCCGGCGCGGCATCCAGCAGACGTGTCGCGACCGGTGAATCGTCGATTGGGCCCTTGAGGTTCGGATTGGGGAAGACGATGAGCGCTATCAGAACGACCTGGGCGATGATGACCGCCTTAAGCAAGCCGAACGCGCCACCGGCGACATGGTCGATGGCGCCGAGGTTCAGCATGGTGACGGCGTTGCGGAGGATGTAGGAGGCTATCTGCCCGGCGAGAACGACGGCGAGGAGGATGGCCATGAAAGCGACGAGGCTGGCCAGCCGTTCGTTTTCGATGATGGGTTGGACCTTTGGATACATATCATCGTAAAAGATGCCCGCAACAGGAACGGCGAGGATGACGGCGCAGAGCGACACGAGTTCGCGAATGAAGCCGTTGCGGTAGGCGCGATACGTAACGAAACCGATGAAGACGAGCAGGACGAGCGTGAGCCAGTTCATGGTCGCGCGGAATCCGAAGAGGCCATCTCCGCACCTTCGGTCACTGGCCAACAAGGTTCAAGGCGATGGGGTAAAGCCGCGAGCCGTTGTACGATGGCGGCCATGCGCGACGACTTGCTGGAGATCCTCGTCTGCCCGCTCTGCAAAGCCGACCTCGCCCTCGCCAGGACGAGCGAAGTGGATGGCGAGATCATCGAGGGCACACTCACCTGTACCGGCTGCGCCCAAACTTACCCAATCGAAGACGGGATCCCGAATATGCTTCCGCCGGACCTGCGTGACGCATGAGCGTCGAGCACGGAGAAGCGAACATCCCTGAGTGGCCGCACAAGCCGGCCCCGCCGGAACCAAAGCGGCTCCTGCCCCAGCGCGAGATGCTGGTGCGCGGCCTTGGGCTCGCCGGAGGTTCGGCCGCAGTGCTCGCCGCCGGGTTCGCGACGGGAAGAAAGAGCGCACTCCTCGGGCTGCTCTTTGCGCCGATCGTCATCGTCATCGGTGGGCTGTTTGCATGGGCGGCGGCCATCCATCTGACGGGCGGCGAAAAGTTCGACGACCACAAATGGGTGTAGCCGTACACGTCGCCTGAGGGCGACTGGACGCAAAGGCGCAGAGATACGAAGGCTCGGAACGGCTGGCTACTCCGCCAGCGACTCTGGGGTTCGCTCCAGGCCCTCGAGGCCAGTTGGCTCCAAAAGATCGAGCGCGCGCAGGCCGAGCACGGGGAGGACGCCAGGCCACGCTTCGGCGAGCGGCGCGAGGACGAAGGAACGCTCTGCGCTACGCGGATGGGGGACGACGAGATCATCGCTGTCGATCCCGGTGTCCCCGTAGAAGAGGATATCGATATCAATCGGGCGCGGTCCCCAGTGGCGCGAAGCGCGGCGACCGAGGCGGAACTCGATCGCTTTGGCTGCGACCAACAGTTCCCGAGCGCCGAGGGCCGTCTCCGCCACGACGACGGCGTTGAGGAACGCGGGCTGGTCCGCTGGCACGGGCGCCGTCTCCCAGATTGACGAGCGAGCGGTGATAGCCACGCCTGCGGCGCCGAGTTGCGAGCAGGCGCGGCGCAGGTTCCCGACGCGGTCCCCGAGGTTGGAGCCGAGGGCGATGACAACGGTAGTCACGACGGCCGCCAGGTTCCGCGAGCGATGGCGTCGGCCATGCGCACGACGCGAACCATCTCGCGTACATCGTGCACGCGGACGATATCGGCGCCACCGGCCACGGCGAGCGCGACGGCCGCCGCGGTCCCATGGAGCCGATCTTCGACGGGCGCGTTGAGGACGAGACCGAGCGTGGACTTTCGCGAGGGCCCGAGGAGGAGCGGAAGGCCAAACTCCCAGAGTTCAGGCAGGCGGCGGACCAGCTCGAGGTTCTGTTCGGGGCGCCAGCCAAATCCGAACCCCGGGTCGAGGATGATGCGAGCGGGGTCGATCCCGGCGGCGGAAGCGAGGGCCAGCGAAGCCTGGAAGCCGGCCGCGACGCCTTCGATCACGTCGCAGTCCGGGCGCCCTCGCTGATTGTGCATGAGCACGACGGGAGCGCGGGCGGAAGCGAGGGCTGGGGCCATCTCCGGAGCGGCGCGAAGACCCTTGATGTCGTTCACCATGTCGGCCCCGGCGGCCAGGGCGGCAGTCGCGACGACGGCGTGATAGGTATCGATGGAAAGCGGAAGGGAGACGGCCGCGCGGACGGCGAGAAGGGCGGGAAGGAGGCGGCGGAGCTCTTGTTCCGGCGGCAGTTCTCCAGCGCCAGGGCGGCTGGATTCGGCGCCGAGATCGATGATGTCGGCGCCTTCGGCTTCGAAGCGGCGGGCGAGAGCGACCGCGCCCTCGACATCGGTACCCAGACCGTCACCGCTGAAGGAATCCGGCGTGATGTTGAGGATGCCCATGATGTAGGTGCGCGAGCCCCAGGCGAATTCGCGGCCGCGCAGGCAGAGTGAAGGCGCCTGGTAGAAGCGAGCGAGGGGAGCGACCGGGGAGGGCTCAGTCGTCATCGAGGAGTGCGAACTCGTGCTCGGTGGCCGTTCCGTCGGCGATCTGGAAGACGCGGGCATGGGGCGCTTCGCGGTCGGCGACGCCGATCACGAAGTGGACATAGGGCGGGCCGAAGAGCGGCCCCATCATGCGGATATCGGTCGGGCTGGGCCGGGCTTCGCTGCCAGTATGGGAATGGTAGAAGCCGGCGAGTTCGTTCCCCGCTTCCTCCATCGATTCCATCAAGCGGCGGGTTTCAAGGGGGTGAATCTCGAAGCGGTATGGGCTGGCGCTGACGTTCTTCGCCGGGTGGACGGAGACCAGCTCGCCATTGCGCCAGGCGAGGAGCCCGCAGCACTCGATGGGGGCGTCTTCAAGCGCGTGCGCCAGCATCTCCTGGAGGTGAGCTTTCCTGAGCTTCACGATGACCGCCATCGACATCCCCCTCGTGACGACATTGTACGTGGCGAGCGTACGAAAAAGCCCGCCGGGTGGCGGGCTTCGCGTGATGCCGTGCGAGGGCCGTTAGCAGGCTTCGGCGTTCGCATCCTTGAGCTTGGGATTCTGCACCGAGGAGTTCATGAGGAGGATGACCCCCGCGCCGTTGGGGATGGAGGCCATGCCGCCAGCGCCGACGGAGTTCACGAACGTGGGTACCCCCGCGAGGAAGTGTTTCCACTGCTGGGTTTGGCCATCCCAGATGTAGACGGCCTTCCAGCTGGAAGCCGGCAGGCAGGCCACGAACTGATCCGGCGCAACGTTCTGGCCGAGTGGGCCGCCAATGAGGTTGAAGCCGGTGCTGAGCGTCTCGCCTGTGCGCGTGCGCGCGAGTGCGATGCCGAGGGTGCTGCCCAACACGGCCGCCACCATGAGGCCCGCGGCCACCATTCCGATCGTCGTCCGCTTGAACGAGGTCATTCCCTGTCCTCCGCTACCCCTACGGGAAAACGTCCCGAAGGCTGGTCCGCTTACCGTAACATTCCGGTGGCCATCGGGCATCGGAAGGGTGAAGCTCTGGGGCACAAAGTGGCCCACCACGCGTAAAACCTCCGTAAAACCTGTGGGTGCGGGCGTGCACCGAGGCAGGCGCGGCCACCGCGGGACACAGGAGCGCCGGGCGGCGAGAATGGTGGCGTGAGCACTGAAGTACTGGTTATCCGTCATGCGCAGACGTTCGGGAACGTCGATGGCTTGTTCTGCGGACATTCGGAGACGGCGTTGACGCCCCTCGGTATCGCGCAGGCGAAGGCGCTGGGGCGCCGCCTTGCTGGCACGACGATCGACGCCGCTGTCTCGAGCGACCTTTCGCGGGCGGCTGATACGGCCCGGCATGCGCTGGCCAGCCACGCCATCACACCCACCTTCGACCCGCGCCTGCGGGAGATGCACTACGGCGATTGGGAAGCGCTGCCCGGGAAGGCACTCATCGAGCGGCACCCGGAGACGATGCAGTCGTTCTTCCGCTGCGAGATCTCCGCTCCAGGCGGCGAGAGCGTGAGCGAACTGCGGGCTCGCACCCATGCCGCCTTCCTGGCCGCCGTGGATGCGCACCGGGGAAAGACGGTCGCCCTCGTTTCCCACGGCAACGCAATCATGGCGCTCCTCGCCGAGTTGCTGGGGATGCCGGCCGCTTCCACCTGGGCTTTCGCCCTGGAGAACGCCTCCCTTACCCGCATCCACGTGGCCGGGAGCGGACGCATCACCGTCAGGACGATGAACGACCACAGCCACATCGATGGGGTCGAGGTCTGAGGCGAGGGTCTACTTGATGACGGGCCGGGGCGTCGGCGTTCGCGTCGGCGTTGGCGGGCGGGGCGTTGGCGTCCAGGTTGGCGTCGCTGTCGGCGTTGGCGTCTTCGTCGGGGTCGGCGTATTGGTGGGCGTACGCGTCGGTTCGGGCGTGGCGGTGGCTACTTCGGGCGTGACCGGTATTTTGGTGTTGCTGCCGCTGCCCGGGAAGTAGAGCGGCCCCGAGGAGAGGGGTGTGCCGGGGGGAATCTTGTAGTCCAGGTAGCTTTCCGGGTTTGTGGGAACGCCGTTGTAGCGAATCTCGAAGTGCAGGTGTTCGCCCGTTGAGTACCCGGTAGAGCCAGTGATGCCGATCTGCGCTCCCTGGGCGACGGCCTGGCCCTGAACGGAGGTGATCGCGCTCATGTGGCCGTAGAGCGTGGACCAGCCTTCGCCACAATCAACGGTCACGAAGTTGCCGTAGCTGCCGCTGTAGCCGGTGAAGGAGACCGTGCCAGCGCAGGCGGCGTAGATCGGCGAGTGGCTATCGAGCGCCATATCGATGCCGCCGTGGATGAGCCCGGCGCCACGACGGGCGCCGTAGCGGTCCGTCACGGCGAAGGTAACGAGCGGCATGCGGAAGCGGCCGCTGGAGATATCCGGGATCGGCGCGACAAAGGCCGTGACGTCTTCGCCCGGGGCGGCAACGGCGCCTTCCATGGCGCGCACCTCCTCCTCGGCGAGCACTGAAGGCGTCGCGGCGGCGGTACCGTCGGCGGGGCTGAGCGCGGGGGCGAGGGAAGCGCTCGCGTGGGCTACGGCGTCGCTTCCGCTCTCGATGGAGCCCGGCGGGGGCACCACCTGCTGCACGCCCCCGGGTTCGCCGGCGACGGCCACCACGGTGAGGGCCGCGAGCACACCGGCTCCGATGAGGAGGGCGAGGGCGAGGCGAGGGATGGAGAGAAAGCGGCGAAGCATGCATGGTGGAGATCGGCCGTCTCAACCATCTTCACCAGTGCCGTTGGGCGGTCTTTACGTCGATCTCAGGGATCGGCCCACACGGCTCCCCCTGGGGGAGAGCAGGGGAGGCGGCCCGGAAGTCACGAAAAAGCGGGAGGTAGACTTGCCCGGGCCGCGCCTGCTCACGTTCCGCCGGGTGTTAGGGGACGCTACGAACACGGCGGAATCGCTTCTCGCACTATAGTCCCAAATGGGACGTAAGCGAAGGGTCGCGCGGGAGTCTTTACAAATCCGCGCCGACTGTGTGGGGCACTTCACAGAGCACCGTATTAGCGCCTCCGCGAGCGGGCCCGATTTGCCCCGCGGCCTCGAAGAAGGTTTCGGCTGTACACTCGGGGGCGCCGCGGTCCTGGAGTGGGCGTGGAACGCTGACGCGGGACGAAACAACTGGCGGAGGCCCGACGATGAGCCCGGCCTCTGAACTTCCTCCGCGGCACAGCCTATGACGGCGGCGCGCGGCATGGCGGGTGCCCGGCGGCGAGTCAACGGCGTCTTCTACGGCTGGTGGGTGGTCACGGCGGGCGCCGGGATCCAGCTCTTGGGCGGGGCGCTCCTCGGACAGGCGTTCGGCGCGTACGTGGTGCTCCTTCGCGAGGAGTTCGGCTGGAGTAAGACCGTCCTCTCGGCGGCGTCTTCGCTGCGTGAGGCGGAGAGCGGCGTGGTGGGGCCGCTGCAGGGGTGGCTCCTGAACCGCTTCGGGCCTCGGTTGGTATGCCAGGCGGGGCTCGTGATCTTCGCCGGGGGGTTCTTTCTCTTCAGCCAGGTCCACGAACTGCTCCTCTTCTTCGCGGCGTTCTTTGTGATGTCGATCGGGGCAAGCCTCTGCGGCTACCTGACGATCACCTACGCCGCGGTCCAGTGGTTCGAACGGCGGCGAGCGACGGCGATCAGCCTCACGACCGCGGGCTTTGCGGTCGGCGGGCTCGCTGTCCGGCTCACCGTGCAGTCGATGGAGTCGTTCGGCTGGCGAGAAACGGCTGTGCTCTCCGGGGTGATCCTCCTCGTTGCCGGGCTGCCCATGGCGCAGCTCATCCGCTGGCGGCCGGCGGATATGGGTCTCGGGCTGGATGGCGACCCGCTGGAGCCCATGATGGCCGGGCGGCGGTCTCTGGTGGAGACGGCCGGGGAACCGGGCACGCGTGACTTCACGCTGAGCGAAGCGATGCATACCCGAGTGTTCTGGTTCGTTGGCCTCGGTCACGCCTCGGCGCTGTTCATCGTCTCGGCGATGAACGTGCATCTGATCTCGCACCTGAAGGAGAGCCTGGGGTATTCGTTGAGCTTCGCATCGACGATTACGCTGGTCCTGCCCCTCCTGTTTCTCGTCGGGACGATCCTCGGCGGCCCCATCGGCGATCGGTTCAGCAAGCGCTACCTGGTCGTCTGCTGCATGTTCATGCACGCGGGAGGAATCCTCTTATTGGCCTACGCCGCGAACATCGCGATGGTGCTGGCCTTCACGGTGCTGCACGGGCTGGCCTGGGGACTGCGCGGGCCACAGATGGCGGCGATCCGGGCGGACTACTTTGGGCGAGCCTCATTCGCGACGATCCTCGGGGTATCGAACCTGATCATCATCGTGGGCACGATCTCTGGGCCGATCATCGCAGGCGTGATGTACGACCAGACGGGCAACTACCGTGCCGGCTTCGATATCCTGGCGGGCCTGGCGGCGGCGGGGTCGATTTTTTTCATCCTGGCGACGAAACCGGCGAGGCCGCGCCTGGAGCCTTCGTGAGACCGCGCCAGCCGGGGGGTGAGGCGTACGAAAAGTTTACAATTCTTACCCTTGCGGAGTCGTTCCGTGAGTGGTACAAATCACGTGGGGCTGCGCTGGATGTCGTGTCCGCTCCACACATCCACGGCCCCCTTATCTTTCCAACCGAAAACCCGCCCACGTGGCGGGTTTTCTGGTTTCCGGGGAGGGGCGCCCGTCCAGCGAACGGCGCGCCGGGCGGCGATGGACGCCTGGGCCGCCGCTCCCTTCCGGTCGCGGTACTGACTGGCGCAGTCGCTCTTCGTCGCCACAGTTTGACGGGTCCCCATCGGGGACCTCCTGAAGGCGGCACGATCTGCCGTTTGGTATAGTGAAAGACCATGTCCAGTGCAGCGAGCGCAACAGAGACCGCCGAAGGCGAAACTGAACACGGCCTTCCCGCGCCAGATGAGACGCTGCTCCGCCTGCGCCAGTCGATTGTCGCCGGGCAACACTGGTTCGATGCGCTCCTGCAGGCCATCGGCGACTGGCGTGTTCCCGAGGAAACGTTCCGGGGACGCCGCTTCCGCTACCTCGTGGGTGGCGAAGCGTTCGACTGGTTATTGCTGGCCGAACGGCTGATCGAAGAGATCCGCGACATGGTTCCGGCCCGGGAGAGCGAAGCGCTGCTGTTCGAAGGGCGCTGGCCGATCGACCTGGAGGACGACGAGTTCGCCGACCGGCTTGGCCCGGCGAAGTTTTCGGCCCACCTCAACTACCTCTACGGCGTCCTGGTAGAAGAGGCCCTGCAACTGTTCGTGGAGGAAGAGATCCACAAAGAGCACTACAACCGGCCCTGGGGGAGTGACCCGCGTGACCACGAAGGGGGCATGTACCGGAGGGTGTATGGCCTCTCTCTGCGCGAACTCATCGCCGTGCATTACGAGCAGACGAGGACCATGATCGGCGACGAAGTGGACTACGCGGACTTCAAGGCCTTCACCTACTGGCTGTTCAAACTACGGTTGAAGCGGCAGGACAAGGCGCGCGTGGCGAGCGACACGCGAAAGGGACTCGCCCAGCTGACGCGGATGGAGCTGGCGGTAAGTGAGCGGCGGCGCGGCGCCATCCTGGGCGAAGCGGATTTCGTGGAGCGCTACGGCCAGGAACGGCCGGTAAAGCCGGGCGCTACGGTGCGTATGGGAGCCGCCCGCTAGACTGGCCGTTGCGACCATGCACCGGGACCCTTGCGATGAAACTGAACTTCCGAAACGCGCTTATCGGCCTCGCGGTGCTGGCAATCGCGGCGCTTGGGCTCTACCTGTTCCGCAAGGTGGACCTGGAAGAGATGATCTCGGCCGTCGGCTACCCCGGCCTGTTCATCATCGTCTTCGCCGAGACTGGCCTGCTTATCGGGTTCTTCCTGCCCGGCGATACGTTGCTGATCACGACGGGGTTGCTCTGTCAACGCGGGCAGCTCCAGATAGCGGACTACAACGGTATCTGGTTCGTCATCCCGGTACTTATCGTGGCGGCCATTCTCGGCGACGCCGTGGGCTACCAGATCGGCCGGAAAGCGGGGCCGAGGATCTTCACGCGGGAGGATTCGCGCTGGTTCCACCGCGAACACCTGGAGCGCGCCAGGGAATTTTACGAAAAGCACGGCGGCAAGACGATCATCCTGGCGCGCTTCCTCGCCTTCGCCCGGACGTTCGCGCCAACCGTGGCCGGGGCGGCGAGTATGCCCTACCGACGGTTCGCCCTGTTCAACGTCACGGGCGGCGTTCTCTGGGTGGTGAGCATGACGACGGTCGGCTATGTGGTAGGCCATACCGTTCCGAACCTCGAGGCGATCTTCACGGGGATGATCGTGGCGATGGTCGCGCTTTCCGTGGCCCCGGCAGCCCTGCACCTTCTGCGCGAACGCCGTGCGGCGGCGCGGCGGCGGGCGGCGGCCGAGGCCGGCGAAGGCTGAATCCCGGGGAATCTCCCTTCGCGGTTGACAGGTGGGCTATGCTTCGCCCACTTCACACCCGGAGAACTATCCATGGGCATTACCGATCGATTTCTACTGACAGGTAAGACGGCCATCGTCACCGGCGCTTCATCCGGCCTTGGCGTTTCTTTCGCCGAAGCGCTCTCACAGGCCGGCGCCAACGTTGTCCTGGCAGCCCGGCGGGTGGAGAAGCTCGACGATGTCGCGAGTGCCATCAAGGCCGCCGGCGGCACCGTGCTTGTGCAGGAGTGCGACGTGACCGATTCCGCGAGCGTCGCGGCCATGGTCGCGGCTGCCTGGGCGCGGTTCGGCCGGGTCGATATCCTCGTGAACAACGCGGGCGTGGCGGCGGAGGCCGGTTTCTTCCCAGAGCGAATCCCGGACGACCTCTTCATGGCGACGATCAACACGAACGTCAACGGGCTCTACTGGTGCTGCCGCGAAGTGGCCCAAAGGCAGCTGGCGGATGGCAAGGGCGGCTCGATCATCAACATTTCGTCGATCATGGGGCTTGGCGCCTCGCAAAACCTGGCCTCCGCCTACCAGGCCTCGAAGGGCGCAGTCGTGAACCTGACGAAGAACCTCGGCGTGAGCTGGGCGGACCGTGGCGTCCGTGTGAACTGCATCGCCCCAGGCTGGTTCCCTTCGGAGATGACGACGGGATGGTTCGCGGTTCCCGAATTCCTCGATCGCTTCCAGAATTCGTCGCCCATGGCGCGCGTGGGTGACCCGGACGAACTGACGGGCGCGCTCCTCTTCTTCGCGAGCGACGCATCGTCGTTTGTGACGGGCCAGACGCTGGCCGTGGATGGCGGGGTGACCGCGGCGAGCGGCACGGCGGCTCTCTATTCGCAGGAGCTCTACGCGGCGCAGGCGGCCCTGATGGGCGAGGCCGGGACGCCGATTCGCCCGGCCTGACCATCAGACGGCGATATCGAGCTGCTGAACGGTACCGGCCCCGCCCGATTCCGCGAGGTAGACGCCAGTCGAACGGATCTGTCCCTGGAGCTGGTTCGAGGCGTCCTTCAGGGCGAAGGGCGTGACTGTCGCGCTGAAGCTGATCGCGCCGACGTCCGCATCGGCGAGGTCGGTCACTTCGTCGTTACCGTTCTCGTCGTGTGACCAGAGGCGCATGAAGCTGAAGGCCGCGTCGTCTTCATCGATCCAGCCGTCGCCATCGGTATCGTGCTGGCGCAGCTCTTCGAACCCTTTGCCCGTCTTCGCGCCGAAGAGTTCGGCGCCGTTGGTCGCACGGCCGTTGCCGTCGAGATCGAGGAAGAGGAAGGCGCTCCCGTGCTTGAGGAAGCGCATCGCCTCGCTCTGCCCGTCGGCGTCGAGGTCGAAGCTGACCGTCGTGTCGCTGAGTTCGGCGGCTGTGCCATCGAAGTTGAGGATCAGCGGGTCCTTAAGCTGGGCGTCGCCGAGGCGGAGGCTGAGGTTGGTCTGTTCCAGGAACTGACGTTCCATCCGGAGTTCCACCTTGAAGCGGATCTCCTTGCCATCGGCGGTATGGACGATGCCCTCGGAGGCGAAGTTCGTGGTCTCGCTCTCCGCATAGACCTCATGAAAGTCGTACTCCACGCCCCAGCCGGCGCGTTGGGCGGGCGCGGCGGCCTTCTGCATTGCCTCGCCATCGGCCTGCGCCTCTACTGATGCCCGCTCTACTTCGGCCGGGTCGAAGAGGTGGAGCTTCTTGCCCGTCATCCGTTCGATGATGGCGACGAGGAGACGGACCTTCGGGTCGGCCGGGCCATCGAGCTCGTCGCCGGCTTTCGATGGGCCGCTGGCTTTGGACGCCTCGTGCGCGCCGCGAGCACCAGAGGAGATGGCGCTGGTATCGATTCCCCGGCCCTGGGGACGGAGGCGGCCTTCGAAATCTGGCCGCTGGGCGCCGCGCCAGGCCCGGAGTGATTCCGTCCGCTCGTGCCGTTCGGTCAGCTGGTGAAAGGCTACGGCGTGAAGCTGTGACCCGTTGATGCGCATGGCTCGCCCCCCTGGGCGCCATCACAAAGGACGGCGCTATCAGAGGTATCGGCAGGAGGCGGCGACGAAAGCGTGACGGTTCGGTATCGGGTTCAGAGCGGGAGGTGGGTCACGAACCGGACGCTACAGTGGAGCATGACTGATACGGTCGATCCACTCCACCGGCTCAGTAAGAACGGCCGCGCACCAGATGTGGTCGATCGCTGCAGCGGTCGAGTATCGCTGCGGGATGATGAGCACTCCGGACATCGGGAGCCCGGCGGCTACCCGCGCGTACGCTTCGACCTCCATCGTCGATACGTCGTGCGTGATGAGCACGCGCCCCTCAACGGCAGCCCAGGCCAGAACTTCGGGATCGCTGCGCCCCGCGAGGCCAGACCGCTGGGCCCTCACGATGTCGATGGTAGGCTCAAGCCGGAGCACGCCATTCAGCACCGTCCAGCTGACGTCCTCGTCAGCCGCCAGCCGAATCAAGTAGCCCCGCCCTGCGCGCCCGGATCTTTCGCCAGAACGGGTCATCCCTTTCGCGCGATGCCTCTCGGAGCTCGGCCTCGATCCGGTCGATCTCAGCGCAATAGGCGTCTACCTCCTCACGGTGGTGGAGGTAGTAGCAGATGACGCCATGGACGTCGGCGAGTTGGAGCGTTGGGAACGACTCGACCATCTCTTCGGGCGTTTGGCCACGGTTGTACATGAAGACGATGCGCTG
>CAZQCR010000034.1:1310-19438 GCA_964591745.1 uncultured Anaerolineaceae bacterium | reverse complement strand
CCGCGCTCACTCCGGACGCCCTGGAGGACGCCTCGAGCGAGGCGATCGCCGCCTGCGACGCTGCCCTCGACGCACTCGGCGCGGTCCCGGCCGGCGAACGCACGTTTGCGAACACCCTCCTGGCCCTCGAAGAGGCCGTCGAGCCCGTGTCCTTCGCCGCCGGCGCCCTCGCCTTCATGGCCTACGTTTCCGCCGATGACTCGCTGCGCGAGAAGGGGCGCGAAGTCGACCAGCAGCTCGACAAATACATGGTCGGCCTCTCCTTCCGCGAGGACATCTACGAAGCGATCAGGTCCTTCGCGTCGAGCGAGGAGGCGGCCCACCTCCGCGGCGAAGACGCGCGCTACCTGGCCTTCGAACTCCGGGACTACCGCCGAAACGGCTTCGACCTCGCCCCCGAACGCCGCGCCCGGCTCCGCGCCGTATTCGACGAACTTGTCGACATCGGAACTGCGTTTCGGAACGCGATCGACGACTGGGACGACGCCATCTTCGTCACCCGCGAGGAGCTTGGCGGCCTGCCCGAGGCGTTCATCGACGGCCTTACGGTCGTCCAGGGGGACGATGGCCCCCGGTTCCGGGTCTCGCTGGACTACCCGGAGCTGTTTCCGTTTCTCTCCAACGCCGAATCCGAGCCACGCCGACGCGAACTGTTCGAAAAGGACCAGCGCAAGGGCGGCCCCGAGAATGTGGAACGGCTGGAACGGGCGATCGCCCTGCGAACGGAAGCCGCCAGGATCCTCGGGCACGATTGCTGGGCCAGTTATGTCCTTGAAGTGCGCATGGCCGCGGACCGCCAGGCCGTCGAGGGATTCCTCGATCGGCTCGAGCCCAGCCTGGCGGCAAAGGCGGAGCGAGACCTCGCGGGGCTCCGGAGGGCAAAGGCCGAGCACGCCAGCGAAGAGCAGATCAACATCTGGGACTGGCGGTTCTATCACAACGCGCTGATGAAAACGCGCTACGCTGTCGATGAGTTCGCCGTCTCAGAGTACTTCCCCCTCCAGGCCTGTCTCGATGGCCTGTTTTCGACGCTCCAGCCTCTGCTCGGCGTACGCTTCGTGGCCTCGCCCGGCGCGGCCCGCTGGCACGACGATGTCCAGGCCTTCGACGTCTTTGAAGCGGACGGCGACGTGGCGTTCGCCCGCTTCTACATGGACCTCTTCCCCCGGCCGAACAAGTACGGGCACGCCGCCGCCTTCACCCTCCGCCGCGGGCGGCGGCTGGCCGATGGCAGCTACCAGGCGCCCGTGAGCGCCATCGTCGCGAACTTCACGAAACCAACGGCGAGCCAGCCATCGCTCCTGCGCCACAGCGAACTGGTCACCCTCTGGCACGAATTCGGGCACATCCTTCACCAGACGCTGACACGGGCGGCGCGTTCACGCTTCAGCGGCACGGCCACGGAACGCGACTTCGTTGAAGCGCCATCGCAGATGCTCGAACACTGGTGCTGGGAACCTGCGGTCCTCGCCTCGTTTGCCCGCCACCATCGCACCGGCGAGCCGATCCCGGCGGCCCTCGTCGACGCGATGGTAGCCGCGAGGAATCTCGATTCCGGCGTCGTCTACCTCCGCCAGCTCTTCTTCGCCCGGCTCGATATGGCGCTCCACTCACCAGACTTCGCCGGCGATAGCACCGCCGCGGTGGCTTCGCTCCACGAACTGACCGGCTTCCCGCACACCCCGGGCACGCACTTCCAGTCGGGCTTCGGGCACCTCTTCGGCTACGACGCGGGCTACTACGGCTATCTCTGGTCGCAGGTGTTTGGTGACGACATGTACACCGCGTTCGCTGGCAACACGGACGCGACGACCGGGGCCCGCTACCGCCGCGCCATCCTTGAGCCCGGCGGGTCGATCGATGGCGGGGAGATGGTGCGAGCCTTCCTCGGCCGAGAGCCGGACCCCGCCGCCTTCTTTACGGGCCTTGGCCTGGACGAGTAGCGCGAACTGAAGAAGGTGCGTGACGGACGCATCGTCGATGGGCTGATGGCCGCGCGAGGAGAACACGTGGCGACCGCTAACGGCTGACCGTCGTCCGCTGGGCTGGCTCATCCATCCAGGCGCGCCCAAACACACGAACGGTCACGAGCGCGGCCACGCTGGCGGCCGTTACCGCGTACAGGGTGAGGGCGAACCCGCCGTTCGTATCGGTGCCGGCCGTGAAGCCGTGCAGCAAGGCAAGCGCCCAGCAGGGAAAGCTCAAGTAGTGGAGGGCACGCCAGCGGGAGTGCGAGACCAGCGCCGGGAACGCCGTGCTGGCGAGCACGACGGCGACGAGCCAGAGCGCGAGCACGCCGGCGCCGGTTTGCCACGGCCGATAGGCGCTCGTGAACGGAACGACCGCGTCCCAGGGCGAGAAGTGCACCACCGGGTCCAGGATCAGCGCCACCGCATGGCCGGTCACGAACGAAAGCCCGAGCGCGGAGAGCATGCGATGCGTCTCTACCGAGACCGTGAGCGGCGCTCCACCCGGGCGGAGGCGGAGATTCACCGCCATCCCCGTCATAACCGATGCCCAGAGCAACAGGTAGCCCGCGAATCCGGCGGCCCGCGCGGCATCCCAGCTGGACGTGCCCACCTCCGGGTCCTCCCGCACAGAGGCGACGCCCACGGCGAGAACGAGGGCGGTGGCGACGGCGAAGGCGATGCGCCAGCTCACGTCAGGATGCCCTCGTGCGGCGTGCGGCCGTCGGTACCGGCGCTGGCCGCTGGGGCGCGGCGGTGGTGGCCGACGCGGGTGCGGTAGAGGCGGCGCCACTACGGGCGGCGACGGTTGGCGTGGCCGAGGGCACGGCAGTCGTGCTCGGGGCGTCAGCCGGCGCGTCCACGGGCGCGGGGTGGCTCGATGTGAAGGCGTACCAGCCTGAGGCGAAGCCGGCGATGGCGACGGCGCTCAAGGTGAGCTTCAGTGGGCCAAGCCGTTCGTTGCTGAATCCCCGGCGCGAAGGCATCCGATTTCTCATCACCATGCAGATGGCGTGGCGGTGGCCGCGCGTGACGCTGAGTATCCAGCTTTCGTGTAAAGCCAGCGACAGGCGAGCGGAAGTGCGTGAAGCGGCGGTAAAGTCGATCCTGCGGCCGTCACCTCCCCACCGGCCGCCGCCATAGTAGCTTCGACGCCCCAGCCAGGGCGATGGAGAACCGCGATGCTGGAACCACCGCTCGACCCTCAAGCGCCAGGCGGGCCACACGGCCCGAGTGTGTTCAGTCGCCGGCGAACGCGCCGTGCGGTCCTTGTCGGGGCGTCGGGCGCTGCCGCCGCGGGGACGGCAACGGCGATCGTCCTCGCCGCAGGCCGTGGGGGCGGCTCCGGGTCAGCCGAGCCTGCCAATGCCACGCTTGCCGATATCGCCACGGTGGCCGGGACGAAGACTGCCGCGCCCACGACGACACCCAGTTCGGGGACCGCAATCTCCGACCCGCTGAAGCGCGCCGCACATCTTCTTCGGCGCGCCGGCTTCGGCGGAACACGGGCCGAGATCGAGACCTTCGCGAATCTCCCACGCGACGAGGCCGTGAGCCGCCTGGTCGACTACGAAACCATCGACAACAGTGCGCTCGATGCCCGCGTCGAGAAAGCGACGTTCAGCCTCCGCTTCGATATCGCAGAGACGATGCGCGGCCGCGTCATCCAGGACATGCAGCGCTGGTGGCTCACGCGGATGGCCTACACCGCCCGGCCGTTGGAAGAGCGGATGACCCTCATTTGGCACGGCCTCCTCACCAGCCAGGTGAGCAAGGTAGGCGGAGGCCGGGCGCACTGGCTCGTTACACAGAATGAACTCTTTCGCGCGGGCGCCATGGGCAAGCACGACGACCTCGTCCAGGCGGTGAGCAAGGACCCGGCGATGATGACCTACCTCGACACCGTCGAGAGCACCGCCCAACACCCGAACGAGAACTACCCGCGCGAGCTGCTAGAGCTCTTCACCATGGGCGAAGGGAACTACAGCGAGGAAGATGTGCGCGAAGCCGCCCGCGCGTTCACTGGCTGGCGCCTTTCGCCCCTGCCGAGAGCGAAGGTCGACCCTTCCACGCTACCCGAGGCCGAGCGCCAGGCGCTGCTTCGCCAGATCGAGGCCGAATACCTCCCCACGTTCGAGATCCGGCCGCGGCTGCACGACAGCGGCCAGAAGGCCTTCCTCGGCGAATCGGGGAACTTCGACGGCGAGGCGATCATCCGGATCATCATGAAGCAGCCCGCGACTGGCCGTTATGTAACAACCAGGCTCTGGCGCGAGTTCGCCTACGACGATCCCGAGCCCGCGATCATCGATCGCCTGGTGAAGACCTGGGACACGAGCGGCCACAGCATCCGTGAGGTCGTTCGCGCCATTCTCAGCAGCGACGAGTTCTACAGCGAACGGGCCTACCGGGCGAAGGTTCGAAGCCCGATCGAACTGCTCGTTCATCTCGTGCGCGCCCTCGGGATCGAAACGGACTTCCGCATCGCAAGCCCGGCCGGAGGTGGCGGAGGACGCGGGCGAGGGGGGTACAACGCCTACACCGCCATGGACCAGGTGCTCTTTGAGCCACCGAACGTGGCGGGCTGGCCGGGAGGCGGGAGCTGGCTCTCCTCAAGTACCTTCTTCGCCCGCGTGAACTTCCTGGACCAGGTCTTGCTGCAACGCGGGCGGCCTTTGCCGCTGCCGGCGCTGGGCGGGGCCACGACGGCCGAGGCGGCCGTCGATACCGCCCTTGAACTCTTGCTCGATGGCGAGATCAGCGCTGGCTCCCGCGAGGCGATCCTCGCCCACGCCCAGACCATCCGCGGCCCAGAGGAACGGGCGGCCACCGTCGCCTACCTCGTCGCCGGCAGCCCCGAATACCAACTGGTCTAAGGAGGCCTGAGATGCTTTCACGTAGAGATTTCGTTCGCGGCGGCACCGCGTTGGTCAGCATCGGCGCGACATCCGGGTCGCTGCTCAAAGGTGCCCTCGCCTTCGGCAGCCAGAACCCCGCCTACGCCCTAGCAGCCGGCAACGAGAAGATCCTGATCATGGTCCAGCTCGCCGGCGGCAACGATGGCCTGGCGACCGTCATCCCGATCGCCGACTCCGTCTATCGTTCGGCCCGCCCCAGGCTCGCCATTCCGGACGAGCAGATCCTCCCGCTCGAAGCCGGCTACGGCCTCGCGCCCGAACTGACCGGGCTCAAGGGGCTCTGGGATGACGGCAAGCTCGCCGTCATCCGCGGCGTCGGATACCCCGAGCAGAACTACAGCCACTTCAAGTCCATGGCCATCTGGGAGGCCGGCGACCCCGCGCTTAAGCTCGACAACGGCTGGTTGGGGCGCACCCTGGACGCGATGGAGTCGCAGCGGCACGACCCCTTCTTCGGCTTCAACGTCGGCAGTTCGACACCGCCGGAGCTTCGCGCGGAGCGGATCTCCATCCCCTCGGTGACAAGCCCGGATGACTACGCCTTTAAGGTGAAAGGCACCAACGCCGCCGCCGGCGATCCACGAACCGCCACATTGATGAAGCTCTACGAGCAGTACCCGGCGAACTCCCGTTACGGCGTTCTCCTGGAAACGACGGCCGACACGGCGGTGACCAGCTCCGCCCAGCTGGCCGCCGCCGCTGGCCGCTACACGCCGGCCGTGGAGTACCCCGACACCAGCTTTGGCTCGGGCCTTCAGCTCCTGGCCGAGGCGATCATCGGCGGGCTCGGCATCCGCGTCGGCCACCTCACGCTCGGCGGATTCGATACCCACAACAACCAGGCCGAGGACCACGCCGGCCTCATGACGACGCTCGATGAAGGGCTGACCGCCTTCTACAACGACCTCGCCGCCCAGGGCCGCGCCGACGATGTCCTCGTCCTCACGTGGAGCGAGTTCGGCCGCCGTGTCGAAGAGAACGGCAACGGCAGCACGGACCACGGCTCAGCGAGCATGATGTTCGCCCTTGGTGGCGGGGTGCAGCGCGGTCTCTACGGCGACCAGCCCAGCCTCACGCAGCTCGTGGACCGCGGCAACCTGCTCTACACCACCGACTTCCGCTCGATCTACGCAACCGTGATCGAGCGCTGGCTCGGCGTGCCCTCCGCGCCGCTGATGGGCAAGCAGTGGGACCTCGTCCCCTTCCTCGCGGCCTGACGAGGGAAAACGCAAAGACGCAAAGACGAGAGAGCATGCCTCGAACGCAGGCCAGGGGCCCTCTGCTCTCTTCGTTCCTTTGCGTTTCAATATCGCCGGTGGTTAACTGGCCCCGATGACACCTGACACCGATCCAACACGCTTCGCCACCCGGTACGCCAGCCCCCGGGGGTTCCGCCAGGCGTATGTGCACGAAGGGCAGGGCGGCGTGCCCCTCCTCCTCGTCCACGGCTGGCCCGAGACGAAGCGGATCTGGTGGCGCAACATCGAACCGCTCGTGGCCGCCGGCTTCGAGGTGATCGTCCCTGACCTGCGCGGCTTCGGCGAAAGCGAAGTCGGCCCGGACGGCTTTCACGACGTCGTTTCGCACAGCCGCGACCTCTATGCCCTGGTGCACGACCACCTGGGCCACGAACGCGTCGTCCTCTGCGGCGGCGACCTCGGCGGGCCCGTCATCCAGGACCTCTCCCTCCGCTACCCCGGCTTCGCCGACCGCATGGTCCTCTTCAACTCACCCGTGCCGTACGACAAAGCGACGATGGCCGGCATGAACAGCCGCGCCCCCCGTGAAGCCGCCGACTACTTCCGCCGCCAGGGGACGGACGCCGACGCCCTCGCCGCCGAACTCGACACGCCGGAGAAGCGGCGGCGCTACATCGCAACGTTCTACTCGTCCCGCTTCTGGGCCCACCCCGGCACCTTCGACGACGAGGCCATCGACTTCATGACCGAGCCCTGGGCCGATGACGCGAAGATGCGGGCCAGCTTCGGGGGCTACGAAAGCGCCTTCGACGCCGCCGCCCGCAGCGAGCCGCCGATGGTGGCAACGGTGAAGACGAATCCGACGCGCTGCTTCATCCTCTTCGGCCCGAGCGACCATGTCCTCTATCCCGAATTCGACCGGATGGCCGCCGTCGTCTTCCCGGACCACGTCGGGCCGTTCATCGTCCGGAACGCCGGGCACTTCCTCCAGTGGGAAGCCGCGCATGCCCTGAACAGCGCGCTGACCGCGTTCTGCGGCGACCGGCTGGCATCGCGGCGTGGCTGAGGCTGCGGTCCGCGTCCTCTGGCTTGGGAATAGCGACGACGTCGGTGACTTCGTTCCGATGGCCTCCCGTGCGCACGTGGTGGCGGCCCGGCATGTAGAGCGGGAACTGGGGAGACCCGTCGAGCTGACGGTCCGTGCCGCCTGGCCGGACCCGGAACTTCCCGCGATCGTGGATCGGTGGGTGGCGCGGTATCGGCCAGAACTCGTTATGTTCAAAGTGAACGCCTACTGGTACCTCTACAAGAGCGTGCCGCTCAAGATCGAGCGGAGTCTTCCGTGGGCGGGTCGGCTCGCCGCCTCGGCAGGAGCGGCCGCCGGCCGGCGGCGATGGATCACGGAGCGTCGTCTCTATCACGCCGGCCGATCGCTCCTTCTCGACACCGTTGGCGGCGCCACGCATTTCTCGGTCGCCGAGGTCGTAGAGACGGTGGAGGTCGTTACCCGGCGGCTTCTCCAGGCGGAGCGGACGGGCATCGTGCTCCATCCCACATTGGACCGCTGGACGAGCAACCCGTTCGTTCAGAAGGAGGCCCACGACGCCCTTAAGCGGTTCGCGGCCGACGTCCACGTAACCTATCTCGGCGCTGACCCCTTCGACCCGGCCGATGCTCCGCCGAAGGACTTCTACGGGAATCGCGACCGGCTTCATTCCAATGAAGAAGCGGCCGCCTGGCTGGGCGAGCGCCAGGCCAACGCGCTCCTCGACGCGTGGCGCCAGGGTCACGCCATCTGACGCAAGCAAGCCGCGTTCTGCGCCGGGACGAGTGGGCTGCGTGGAGTAAACTTCGCCCGGCGGACGAACGTCCGAAGTGAGGCGGAGATGCCTGGCTTTTACTGGCTCCGGGAGAAGCTCTCCCAGCTCTGGGACGTGAGCGGACGGCCGGAGGATTCGCAGGCCCGGCCGCTGATCATGGGCGGCGCCGTCGTCTACTCGCTCGTCCTGATCGCCGCCTGGCTCGTCGCCCTCATCCCGATGGTCCTCTGGCAGGCCGTCCACCGCCGCCGAGCGGAGTAGCCGGCCGTGCCACCCTCATCGCTGATGGCTCATCGCTCATCCCTCATCCCTTCTGTAGACTCTGCCGGTGACCACCCTCGCCCCGCCAGCCCACTCCGTCGCCGAACTCAAGGCCGTCGCCAAACGCGTCCGCGCCGACATTGTGCGGATGGTGTACGCCGCCCAGAGCGGACACCCCGGCGGCTCGCTTTCAGCGGTCGAACTCGGCGTCTCCCTCTTCTGGAACCACCTCCGCTGCGACCCCGAACAGCCCGCCTGGCCGGACCGCGACCGCTTCATCCTCTCCAAGGGCCACGCGACGCCGTTCTACTACAGCATCCTTGCCGAACGCGGATACTTCAGCACCGAGCTTCTGGCGAGCTTCCGTAGCCTCGGCAGCCCGCTCCAGGGCCATCCCTCAATGGGCGCCGCGCCCGGCATCGAGATGTCAGGCGGGTCGCTTGGCCAGGGCCTTTCCTTCGCCATCGGACACGCCATGGCGGGGCGGGCCGATAGGCGCGACTTCCGCTGCTTCGTGATGATGGGCGATGGCGAACTGAACGAGGGCCAGGTCTGGGAAGCGGCCATGGCCGTCCCCCACTTCGACCTCGGCGACCGGGTGATCGCGATGGTCGACCGCAACGGCATCCAGAACGACGGCTTCGCCGACACAATCATGAAAACCCACCCGGTCGAGATGTGGCGCGGCTTCGGCTGGCACGTTATCGAAGTCGATGGGCACGACATGGCCGCGGTCGACCAGGCGATCGGCGAAGCGGAACGCCCGCACGAACGGCCACGCTGCATCGTCGCCCACACGGTGAAGGGGAAGGGTGTCAGCTTTATGGAGAACAACCCGAGCTTCCACGGCAAGGCGCCCACCGCCGACCAGCTGGCAACCGCGCTCGCCGAGATCGAGGCCGGGCTGTGACGACGCCGACGGTGACATCGGCGGCGACGCGCGAGGCCTACCCAGTCGCCCTGCTCCAGCTCGTGGAAGAAGGCGTCGATGTCATGGCGATCGACGCCGACCTCTCCGCCTCGACGATGGGCCACCACTTCGGCGACAAGCACCCCCAGCGCTGGATGACCGTCGGCGTGGCCGAAGCGAACATGGTCGGTATCGCTTGCGGGCTCGCGGCGGCGGGCAAGACGGCGTTCATCGCCAGCTTCGCCGCCTTCCTCCCCGGGCGCTGCTTTGACCAGCTGCGCACTTCGGTCTCGCAACCTCGGGGCGGGATGAACGTGAAGGCGGTCGCCAGCCACGGCGGCATCACCGTCGGCGAAGACGGCGCCAGCGCCCAGGCGATCGAGGACCTCTCGCTCGCCACTTCGCTGATCGCCTTCGACGTCATCGTCCCGGCCGACTACGAAGAAGCACGCCAGGCGATCGTCGCCGTCGGTCACACCACCCGCCCCGCCTACGTGCGCACCGGCCGCCCGAAGATTCGGGTGCTCTACGACGCCAGCTACCACTTCGAAATCGGCAAGGCCAACCAGCTTCGCGCCGGGAGCGACGTGACGATCATCGCCTGCGGGGTGATGGTCGAAATCGCCCTCGAGGCCGCCGAGGCGCTGGCCAGCGAAGGGATTGCCGCCCGCGTGCTGAACATGGCCACGATCAAGCCGATCGACCGCGATGCGGTCATAGCCGCCGCCCGCGAGACCGGCGCGATCGTGACCGCCGAGGAGCACCAGACAACCGGCGGACTCGGCACAGCGGTGGCCCGGGTACTGGCCGAAACGCTGCCAACCCCCATCGCCTTCGTCGGCGTCGACCGCTACGGCACCAGCGGCAAGTGGGATGAGCTGCTCGACTACTTCGACCTGACGCCGGCGCGTGTGGCCCAGGCGGCGCGGGACGTGATCGCGCGCAAGCGGTAGGGGCTCTCTCGCTACTTCAGGAACTCCATCGAAGCCCAGCCCTCGACTCCAAGCGGCGTCTGCAGGCGACGCCAGCGGATGCCGTCGGCCTCTCGCACCTCGCCAAGGTCCTTGAGCAGGACGCGGTCGACGTAGCAGGCCACCACGGCGGCTGACCGCGCGGCCGCCTCGCGCACATTCAGGCAGTCCCCAGCGCCGGCCACTTCGAGGAAGGGGCCGGCGCGAACCCCGAAGATCGCGGCTCCGCCGGACGGGAGCGCCAGGCCCGCGACGGGATGCACTGTGCGTCGGACCAGGTCGATCAGCACGGATCCGAGCTCAAGTGGATCCACAGTCGTGCCACCCGCGAGGACGATCTTCGAACCCCGGGCGGCCTGAGTCAGCAGTCGCATGTCATCAATCAGAACGAGCCGCCCCACGTAGGCACCAGGCAGGGTGACGTACTCGGTTGGCCGGGAACCGGGCCTGTGCAGGCCGAACGCAAGTGAATGCTCGTTGGCGAACGCCCCCGGATCTTCGGGCCCAATGTTGAATGTCGTCACTGCGTTCCCGGCGGGCAACGCCCAGCGTGGTTCGAGGATCGGGCCACTGTACGGGGCGCCCGAGGGAATCAACGAGAGCTGGTTTCCAGCGATCCGGCGAACGACCACCTGCCCGTCCTGGAACCCCATGATCTCGGTCGCGCCAGTCAGGCGACCTATCTCCTTCCAGGTAATGCCGCCGTCGTTTGAGACAAGGACCACGCGGGGCACTGCGTCAACGCTCCCGTCGTGGCGCTTCCCGCAAAAGCCGAGCTCAGAAACGCACCAGAGCAGAGCCATCCGGCCCGAATCCACGTCCATGACGGGGAGACTCACGGGTCCGCCTGGCGGGATGCCCGCAGGCGTGTCCTTAGGAATCAGCTCGACTGTGACCTTGCCCCCGAATCTTCTGACCCGGTAGGTGTCGCCGCCAGAACAGGCGGAGCAGACGTCGGTGACGTAGATCACGAAGTCGGGCGGGATCTCCCAGGCCTGAGCTGACAGCTTGAGCTCGTAGACCGGCAACCCGTCAATGGTTCCGAGCACGCCACCGCCGGGCGTCGCGGGCGCACCGGGCTCGGGCGTGGGCGTGGCTGTCGTCCCAATCGATGCGGTCGCTGTGACGGTAGCGGCCGCCGGCTGCTGTTCGCCGCCGCTTCGGGCGACGAGAACGGCGCCAATCGCGACGGCCGCTACAACGGTGCCGAGGGCGCCAAGGCCCGCCGCCTTCGCCAACCGCCCGCCAGCAGCCAGGGCGCCGACCCAGCGCCAGAGCCGCACGCGCATCCCGGTCTCGCGGCGCCAGTACTCGGCTGCCAGGTCCCGCGAATCGACCTGGAGGACCGACATGATCTCGCGGACGTGCCACTTCGCGCCGTCGAGGGAGAGTCCGAGCTGCTCGGCGATGGCGGCGTTCGTCATCCCGCGCGCGAGGAGGGCGCCGACCTCGCGCTGGCGGGCGGTCCAACGAACCGGGGGAGCCTGTCTGTCCATGCGATGAGCGTAGACCGATCCGGGGAACGGCACCCTACACGATGGTAAAGACGACACGGAAGGATGCGCGTGAACGGAACGACGCACCGACTACTGACTACCGACTACGGGCTTCTCGCTTACACTGGTACCGATGTTCGAAACGCTGACCGACAAGCTGCAGGGAGCGTTCCGCAAGTTCGGCTCGCGGGGCGTGGTGACCGAAGAAGACCTCGATGTGGCGATGCGCGAAGTGCGCATGGCGATGCTCGAAGCCGACGTGAACTTCAAGGTCGTGCGTGAATTCACGACCCGTGTGAAGGAGAAGGCGCTCGGTGCGGAGGTCCTTCGCAGCCTGAGCCCGGCCCAGCAGGTCATCGATATCGTCCACCGCGAGATGGTCGAGCTGCTGGGTGGCGAAGCGCCAAAGCTTGCGACGGCCTCGCGGCCGCCGACCGTGATCATGGTCGTGGGCCTCCAGGGCTCGGGGAAGACGACATCGATCGCGAAGCTGGCCAACCTGCTGAAGAAGCAGGGCAACCGGCCGCTGCTGGTAGCCTGCGACATCTACCGCCCGGCGGCCGTAGACCAGCTGATGACGCTGGCGAAGAGCCTCGATGTGCCCGTCCACCAGGAAGGTACGAGCGTGAACCCCCGCCAGATCGCGGCGAACGGGCTGGAGTTCGCGCGCAAGAACGGGATGACGCACGTCCTCGTGGATACGGCTGGCCGCCTCCATGTCGACGAGGCGATGATGAAGGAGGTCGCCGACCTCCGCCAGGCGCTCGACCCGTCGGAGGTGCTTTTCGTCGCGGACGCGATGGCCGGCCAGGACGCGGTCACGGCCGCCAAGGAGTTCCACGACAAGGTCGGCACGACGGGCCTGATCCTGACGAAGATGGACGGGGACGCCCGTGGCGGCGCGGCCCTCAGCATCCGCTCGGTCACCGGCGTCCCCGTGAAGTTCATCGGCATGGGCGAAAAGACCGACGCCCTCGAACAGTTCTACCCGGACCGCCTGGCCGGCCGCATTCTCGGTATGGGCGACATGCTCAGCCTGATCGAGAAGGCGAAAGAACAGATGGGCGACGAAGACACCGACGCCTTCGCCCAGAAGATGAAGAAGGGCTCCTTCGACCTGCAGGACTTCCTCGAACAGCTCCGCAAGGTGCGGAAGATGGGCCCGCTGGGACAGCTCGTCTCTATGCTGCCCGGGTTCAACAAGATCAAGGCCCAGCTCAACGTCGACGACATGGACGACAGCTTCTTCAACAGGGCGGAGGCGATCGTCCTCTCCATGACTTCGTGGGAACGGCGCCACCCGGACAAGATCGACGGCAAGCGGCGCAAGCGGATCGCCCGCGGCAGCGGCACGGGCGCGCACGACGTTAACCAGCTCCTGAAGCAGTTCTTCGAAGCGCGAAAGATCGCCAAGACACTGAGCAGCGGCAAGTTCCCGATGCTCCGCTGACGTTCGCCCGGCGGGCTGCCTGGCTACTCGGCCTTGACCTCGTAGATGACGTACCGCCCGGAGCGGTAGACGGCGACAAGCTCGGGCATGTAGTCGAACTTCGCCAGCCCGGCCTCGGTTCCAAAGGTGAACTCAGTTGTGCCGACGACCACGTAACGGACGTTGTACTTGCGGAGGTATTGGGTGGCCAGCGAGGGGCTGACGTCGGTGTAGAAGCGGGCGGTCTCGGCGCGGCGCGATTGGACGAGATAGTCGTAAGCCTGGCGCTGTTGCACCTGGTGCCAATCCCAGCCGATTACTGCGGGTAGCCCCGTGTTCCAGGAGATGCGGCTCGCCCAGTGGTAGAGCGGTCCGGCGGCCTCGACGATCACGGGGCTGCCTTCCACGTTCTCCCGAAGCCATTCGATCAGCGGCAGATCCTCGTTGAAGACGAGCACACGGTCGTCGGTCGGATCGGGCGTCCCCTTATCCTCGGAAAACGTCCCAACCTCCAGGTAAGCCAGCCCGTTCAAGGTCCACGAAGGCGAGCCAGCGAAGCGCGTCTCCTGGCGCGCCCGCGTGCCCGACCAGAGGTAGGCGACGGAGCCGAGGAGGAGCACGCCAAAGACGGCGGAGGTGGCGAAAGCGGCCAGTCCGCGCCCGCGGCGAACCCGCGGCAGGCCGCGCTCCACCCGCCAGAGTGCGCGCGCCACGTAGTACACCCCATAGCCGCTGGCCAGGGCGTAGAGCTGCCAGGCCTGGAGCGAGAACTTGAAGACCGTGTTCATTCGCTCGATATCGAAGTTCGCCTGGACGATATCGATCCCGGCGCCGATCCCGATAGCGGCGGCGAACATCGCGGTCGCGAGGATGCGCGCGACATCGCCTTCGCCGCGGCGCCACTCCAACCAGAGGAGGTTGAGCAGGAAGATCAAGAGGACGGCGCTCAAGGCGATGGTCGAAAGGCCGAACCGCCACGTGAACGCTGTAAGGCCGATGAGGAAGACTGCGAGCGAACCCGCTTCCCACGGCCCGGCAAGCGTCGCGAGCACGGGGTTGCGCGAGTTCCGGGCGGAGACCTTCCTTTCTTCCACGTAGCGGACAGCGGCGAACGCGACGGCGATCGCCACAAAGAGGCCGAAGTGGGCGAAGTACTGACCGCTATCCGTGGTCTCCACAGCTCGCTTCAGGCCAGAGTCGAAGACCTCGAAGTGGGCGCCGTAGGGCACGAACGGGAACGTCATGGCGGCGGCCGCGACCCCCAGGTGCAGCGCCATCGCCCACCAGCGCGTCTGCCACCGGCCCGGAGCCAGGAGCTGGCCGGCGGCAATCGCGCTGCAACCGAGAAGCAGCGCGGTGTAGTAGTCCCAGGTGTGCACCATTCGCACCAACGCGAACGCGATGCCCATGACCAGGGCGATCGCCAGCGCCTGCCGGCGAAGACCGTCCGCCGCTGTTCTCACGTAGGCGACCGCGAGGGCGATGACCAAGCCGAAGAACGGCAGGCCCATCAGGTGCGCGTGGAGGTCGCCGAAGAGGAAGCTCCAGTACGGGAACTCCGTGATATCGAAGGCCGGAGCGTGCACCCGGCTGGCCCGCCACCAGTCGTAAGGCGCAAGCGGCGCACCATCGCTCACCCACCGGTAAAGCCCGGAAACGAATCCCACGAGCCCGCCGAGGAAGGGGACGCCGCTGAACAGCGGCCAGTGATACGTCTGCGTCACTCCGTCGCTCGAAGCGACGTTCAGCTGCTGGAAGCGTTCGATCGCCTGGCGGCCGCCGTCCAGGTTCGAGATGCCCAGGAAGAGGACGACTCCGGCCAACCCAACGATGATCGCCGTCCGCCTGGAGGGGAGCGCCCTCTTAGCCGCGGGCAAAACGAGCCCCCGCCCCATCGCCGCAAGATTGTGGACCGTTGAGAAGCCTACCGTTGCCGCAAGCGCCGCATACGTCGCAATCCCAAGGTTGAAGCCCACCTCCGGAAGCGTTCGCAAGGCACGCATAGGTACACAGAGCAGAAACCAGCCCATGTAGTAGTAGTTCATCGTGCCACCCCCGAACCACGGGTCGAACGGAGGGAGAATGGTGGAGCGGGAGACCGCCGACAGGTAGGCAAGCTCCATTGGTTTCTCGCCGCCCTGGTACGGATGCCAGAGGTCGGGGTTTGCCGCGCGGTAGGCGAGGAACAGCGAGAAGACGGCAAGGAAGACCAGCTCAGTGGTCACAATCACTGGCCATCGCTCCCGAATGTCGGCCTTGAGGGCGCGGCGGCGCACCAGCGCCGTCACCAGGCCGACGGCAACGGTCGCGGAGAAGACGCCCAGCACGAGCGCGCGCGAAAAGTGGGCGACGTCCCAGGCGACGATCAGCCATGAGAGCAGCCCCACTGTCACAAAGCCCGCCAGCTTGGAAAGCCCGTAGCCCCGGTCCGGGAGGCCACGGAAGACCCAGGCCAACGCGGGCACCGTGGCAAATGCTGAGACCTCCAACCAGAGCAGCCACCAGAGCCAGGGCAGCCGGTTCGTGATGCCGCCACCAAACAGGTCGCTGAACGTGCCACCCTGTTGCTGCGCACGCGCTTCGTCCGGCGTGAACTGGAGACCGTTCGTCCGCCCCTGGCTGGGGAGGAGGTTGATCGCGCGCTCCGGGTGGGCCTCGTTCAGCAGCTGGAAGGCGCGGTCCGCAGTCCAACGCTCAGTCTTCCGGTAGATCCAGACCTCCGGATGGTCGTAGACGGTAAACGACTCCTCCGCGTTCGAGTCATCGACGCTCAGGCCCAGGAACGACGGTCGCACCCGGAAGTGGGCCACCAGGTCGAAGCCAAGTTCGCCTGATTCCAGCAGTTCGTAGTAGCGAATCGTGGCGGGATATTCCGCCGGGAGCCGGGGCACAGCGTCCTTTACGCGGTTCGAGGTGATCGCGACGTAGTCCGCGCCGTTCAGCCCGAGGCTCGCATCGGGACCAGCCTGCCCGTAGACGAGCCCACGGACCTTTGCGACGGAGTCGGTATCGAACGGATAGAGGGGAACCAGCGGGAAGCTGCCCGCCTCTTCGCCGGGAATGGCGTAGGGCAGCGTGTCGTCCCAGATCTCGCCGCTCACCCGGCTTCCCGGCGCCGCGTTTTCGTAGAGCCAGCGGCTCGCGGCGAGGCGCGGGTGTTCGTTGAAGTAGACGGTCTGGAACGCAAGCGCCCACCAGGCGGAGGCGCCGACCACGGCGACCATGGCTCCGGCGGCGAAATAGCCCGGCCGGACTGCGCGCAACCGATCAGAAATGGTGAACCCGCGCCCGCCCAGGCGAATCGCGGCCGGCCACCGCCGTTCCTTCGCCCACGCGGCAAGCGCAACCAGGCCCCATGCCGCAAGCAGCGCAAGGAACGGGTAGGCCAGGGCGAAGTAGCGCATGTAGGCTACGAACCGTCCGCCCTGGAACCCGAAGACCATCGCCACCATCGCCAGGGGCAGGAGGAGGGAGAGGTCTCGTCGCCTGAAGAGCACGACGCAGGCGGCAAGGAAGGCGGCCCAGGCGGCAATTCCGAGCGCCGGGCCAAGCCCGAACTGGATCATGTTCTGCAGTGGCCAGAGGTACGGGGTGCGGCCCGCGAACTGGATGAACGGCGGCACATCGGCATCGCCGTTCTGGGCACGGAGCTCGCGTTCGAAGATGTCGTCCTTCCACTGGGGGTTGATACCCATGTCCCAGGGGTCGGGCCCGGCGAACGCGTAGGGCTGCGCGACCCGGAAGACGAGCATTCCGATCACCAGCGCCGTACACAGCAGCGAGAGGTCCGTCGTCCAGTGCCCGCGTCGAGGCATAGCCTGGGCGCCGTAGCGCAGCCCGAGCCTGGGGAGCTCCCGCCGCGCGATGCGAACGCCCGTCGCTATCACCGGAAGGACGACCACCGGCCACGCCGTCACCTTGCTGGCGAGGGCCAATCCGAGGCAGAGGCCAAGGGCAAGGATGATCCAGGCCGTGGCCAGCGCCTCCGCGCGCATGCGGCTGCGCCCTGGCCCGCCCACCACGCCGCCGCTGCCCGCCCGGATGAACAGGACCGAGAGCACGGCCGCCGCCACCCCAAACGTGACGACGTACGGCTCAAACGTCCAGAAGTGCGCGAGCTGCGTCGGTAGGACGGAGAGCGCGTAGAGCGACGAGGCCAACAGTCCCGTCCAGCGGCCGAAGAGCAGCATCCCGAGGAGGAACACGAGCGCGATCGTGCCCGTGTCAAACAGCGCGCTCACGTGCCGGCCACAGACGACCGCCGAGTCGTATTCCGAGTACTCGCGACCAGCCAGTCCCTCGCAGAGGCCGCCGTCAGTGGCGGACGAAAGCAGGGGCACATCCGCCGCGGCCAGCGAGTGGACGGCCTTGACGAGGAACAAGGGGAACGTCCCGTAGACGAACGACGGCGTGTCCGGGTGGTTGTAGGGATTGAGCGGACTACGGGCGGTATCGAAGTACTCAGCCGGACCGGAAGGCCAGGTGATGCGCTCGTTCACCAGCGAGATGAAGCGCTCGTCCGGGTGCATTTGGGCGGGAAGGTCGGCGCCGTTGGGCCTGTCCCAGCCGAGGCCGTGGAAACGGAGGAGCGCCCCCCCGAGGACGACCAGCCCGACGGCGAACGCCCAGGCGAGCCGGCTCCGATCGAGCGTCGCGATCACGGCCTGAAGGCGTGCTGAGCCAGGCCGGAGCGTCTCCGTCGCTTCCGTCATGGCCGGCCGTCGCCGCGAAAGTCGGTCACTCGCTCAGAATACGGCCTGCGGTGGTGAGGGCACGTTCAGGCCCTTCCCCGGCTCCCCGGGCGCTGTCGTCGTGCGCTAACATTGAGGCGTTGGAGGTGCTCCATGGCAGGCAAGTCGACCGTCCCGCCGCCTCGCGTCTTCGTCGTCCGAGAGGACGGTACGGAAGTCGAAACGGAGGTCTCGTTCGGCCTCGACGCGGACCTCTCAGGCTTCTTCGGCCCGACGGAGTACGAACGGAAGCGCGACGATCGGACCAGCGCCATCAACAAGAAAACGTAGCTCGTACTCCCCCGGCGGCGCCTGTCCGACCACGTGCCATTGAATGCCATAGAGCTTCTGGCGCTCCGTGAACTCGATGGTCCGAGATTCGGCGTAGGCCAGTTCGCCATCCGGATCCACAAGGTGAACCGTTACA
>CAZQCR010000034.1:0-1210 GCA_964591745.1 uncultured Anaerolineaceae bacterium | reverse complement strand
CCGAGATTCGGCGTAGGCCAGTTCGCCATCCGGATCCACAAGGTGAACCGTTACACGGCGGCCTAAAGGCCGCGAGAAACCAGGTACGAGCAGAGGTCGCTGATCCGGCAGGCGTAACCCCATTCGTTGTCGTACCAGGCGGCGACCTTGACGAGGTTCCCGCCGACGACGTTCGTAGAGAGACCGTCGACGATGCTCGACCGCTCGTCGCCCTTCATATCCATCGAGACCACCGGGTCCATCGTGATACCGAGGATGCCCTTCATCTTCTCGCCCGCTGCTTCGGTGATGAGGGCGTTGAGCGCCTCCTTCGTCGTGTCCTTCTCGGTAAGGGCGACCAGTTCAACGATCGAGACGGTGGGCGTGGGGACACGGTAAGCGAGGCCATCGAGCTTGCCTTCGATCTCCGGGATAACGAGCTTGAGGGCGCGGGCCGCGCCGGTTGACGTGGGGACGATGTTCAGGCCGCCGGCGCGCATCTCCCTCAGGTCGGTGCCAGCCGCCTTATCGAGAATCTGCTGGGAGTTGGTGTAGCTGTGAATCGTGGTCATCTGGCCCTTCAGCAGGCCGAGGTTATCGACGATGACCTTCACGACCGGCGCCAGGCCGTTCGTTGTGCAGCTGGCGTTCGAAATAACATGGTGCTTCGCCGGGTCATAGGCCTCGGGGTTGACGCCGAGGACCAGCGTCACATCTTCGTTCTTGGCCGGGGCGCTGATGATCACCTTGCGGACGGAGTCGCGCTTGTGGGCGGCCGCCTTGGTGGCGTCCGTGAAAAGGCCGGTCGATTCGATCACGATCTCCGCGCCAACGGAGCCCCAGGGGATGGCGCCGGGGTCACGTTCGCTGAACACCGCGATACGGCGGCCATCGACGACGATCGCGTCGCCGTCGCCGCGGACATCGCGATGCCAGCGCCCGTAGTTGCTGTCGTACTTCAGGAGGTGGACGTTCGTATCGACGGGGACGAGGTCGTTGATGGCGACCACCTCGAGCTTTCCTTCGTAGCGATCCGTGATCGCCTTCAGCACCTGGCGCCCGATACGCCCGAACCCGTTAATCCCGACTTTCGTTACCACGGCCAACCCCCCCGCGAGAATATGAGCCGTAGCGTAAGGGTTCGCCCTGTACGGCGCGAAACGGCCGGCGCCGCGTCCGTTCAGGGGACCGCCCAACGCGGAGCCCGTCAGGCGAGAGCGACCGCGGCGAG
>CAZQCR010000033.1:0-19764 GCA_964591745.1 uncultured Anaerolineaceae bacterium | reverse complement strand
CGGTGGCCACAACCCCCAATGCGACTGCGACTGCGACGGTGGGAGGACTCCTCGGGCGGTCCGTGGCCTGCGCTGACTCCGGCGAGGACGTTTCGTGCAAGCTCGCCCGCGAGATAGAGGACTACCTCCGTCGCAGTGCGATCGACGCCATCATGGAACTCGCCAGGCCCACGGCGACCGTCTGCCCGGGCCCCGTCGCCGGTGGCTTGGGTGGTCCATACCCGCTCTGTGACGGGGCCCGGCCCGGCGAGATCCGTGAAGGCTATCCCATCTCCCTTCACGGGTCCCACGGCGCAGTAGTGACGACACGGGAGTTTCGGCAGAGAATCCTCGAATTCGCCGCGGCCCAGTCCTCGGCCGCCGGACGGGGCTGTCTCACCACGGACCTCGCTTGCGGTCAGTTCTCGATCTCGTTTGTGCGGGCGGCCCTTCCCAATGTCCTCTACTTCACATTCGCTCGGGATACCCAGGGTACGGCGCACATCACCGGCCTGGGCCTAAGCGGCGACAACGCCGACGAAATCCTGGACGGACGCCCGACCCGCACCCAGCTCGACGGTGGCCAGACCCCAACAGTCTTCCAGCCCTTCCCCACCAGCGGCAATCTCATCGGCGAACTCCGGTCGCTCCACCGCGCCTATTCAGGGGCGTTGGTCTCGAACGTTGCCCCGCTCGATGCTGCCCTGAAGGCGATCCTCGCGCCAGAACCCGAGGCCCTGGCAAGGCTGCTTCGTCCAACCACCGCCGCCTGCGTCCCGGATGACGGTCGCCCATCCGGGTACCTGCAGCCTGCGATCTGCCTGCCCGGACAGGCCCCTGGCGCGTCCGTTCCGGCGTATCTCCTTGGCGGCTGCGCAGAGAGCGACGGTTACGGGGCTGCCGCGGCCGCCTCGGACCTTGCCGCCTACGCCTTCTCCGAGCCGCTCCCCCGCGCCGTTCACGCAGTCATCAGCACCAGCGCCGACCCACGCGTCCGCTACATCGTGATCGTCACCAACGGCGAGAAGGGGCTTACGCTGCTCCTCGACGACACCGGCATCGTCGGCATCGGCGGTAGTGGCTGCGGACAGGCGCCCTTCAACGAGATGGTCGCCCGCGCCGAAGGTTTCGCCGTCCCGCCGCTCCCGGCCCGGTCGCCCGTCGCTATGCCCCGCGACATCGAGGTCGTCCTTCGCAGCCACGTGGCCGCGAAAGGTGGCGACTTCTGGGGCAGCTGCGACAGCGTCCGCGGATCCGAAGGAACGCCATCCCCGGGTGCCTGGTGCTTCGAATCGGTCGCCCTCCTCGGCCAGGGCCGCGCAACAGCCATCCTCCGCCCCGTAGCCTCCGCAACCGCTACCAGCCTCGAACTGCAACTCGTCGGCGAAAGCGAATGGCTGGTCACGCGCGAAGCCGCACGTCCCTGAACGTCACTCCCCCCGCCGAACCGTGGCCGCTCGACTACCCTTGATCAGCGTTCGCCCGCCTGTCCCCGGCCGTCGGCCGCGGAGACGGCCGCCAGCCGTCGCTCCAGGAACGCCCGTTCGGCCGCATTCCTGACCAGTTCGAGCGCACGAGCGTAGTGGCTCGCCGCCTCGCTGTTGCGGCCAGCTCTTCGGCAGAGATCCGCTCGAGCAACGTGGAAGAGATGGTAGCCATCGAGCTCCTGTCCAAGTCCCGGCTCGTCCAGAATCGCGAGGCCCGCCGCGGGACCGTAGGCCATGGCCACCGCGACGGCACGGTTCAACTCCACCACCGGCCCCAGGTCCACCAGCGACGAATAGAGTCCCACGATTTTCGGCCAGTCCGTGGCGGCCGCCGTCGCTGCCGCTGCATGCACGGCCGCGATCGCCGCCTGGACCTGGTACGGCCCGGCACCCCCAGGCCGAAGCGCCGCGGCGGCCAGGGCCCGGCCCTCGCTCACAGCCTGGGCGTTCCAGAGACTTCGGTCCTGCTCCTCCAGTGTCACCAGCCGCCCATCCGGACCTACCCGCGCAACTGACCGCGAATCCTGGAGCAGCATCAGCGCCAGCAGAGCGGTCGCTTCCGCGTCGTCCGGCATCAGCTCCACGAGCATCCGCCCGAGCCTGATCGCTTCGGCACAGAGTTCTCGCCGGACCATGCTTTCTCCCGCGGTTGCTGAGTAGCCTTCGTTGAATACGAGATAGACCACCGCGAGCATGCCCTCGAGCCGCTCGCCCAGCTCTTCGCGCGGAGGGACGATGTACGGGATGCCAGCGCTCCGGATCTTCCGCTTCGCCCGAACGAGGCGCTGAGCCATCGTCGCCTCCGGCACCAGGAACGCGCGCGCTATCTCGCCGGTGGTCAGCCCGCCGATCGTCCGCAGCGTCAGTGCCACGCGCGCCTCCAGCGCAAGAGCCGGGTGGCAGCAGGTGAACATCAGCCGCAGCCGTTCGTCCGGGATGTCGGAATCGGGGTTCACCCCGGCGCCTTCTTCCCGCTCCAATTCTGCCAGGATGGCCGCCTCCCTCGCCTTCTCGCTGTACACGGTGGCCCGGCGGAGACGATCTGTGGCCTTGCGCCGGGCGGTGGTGTACAGCCAACCGGGAGGGTTGGTCGGTGTCCCTTCGCGCGGCCAGTGCTCGATCGCGGCCACGAAGGCATCCTGGAGCGCGTCTTCGGCCAGCTCGAAGTCCCGCAGAGCCCCGATCAACGCCGCGAGAATCCGCGCGCGATGCTCACTGAACGTCGCTTCGATGGCCGCTGACGGGGTCACCGCGCCAATGATAGACGACGCCATGAGCATGGTTGTCATGGCACGTCCTCAGAGAATGTGGGCGGGGATGGCTGGGTGGGCCCGCAGCCGCTGCCCATCCCGCCCACGTTGCCTGTGGTGCCCTACATCTCCGTCGCGATCGGGCGCACTTCGACCGAGCCAAACGCGGCCGAAGGCACCCGCGCCGCGATCTTCAGCGCCGCATCCAGGTCCGCGCAGTCAACGATGTAGTAGCCGGACATCCATTCCTTCGTCTCCGCGAATGGGCCGTCGGTCATCAACGTCTTGCCCTTTCGCAAGCGCACCGTGGTGGCCGTCGTTGGCGGCGCAAGCGGTTCGCCGGTGAAGGTCAGTCCCGCACGTTGGAGACTTTCGCCGAAGGCGCCGTACTGGCCCATCAGCTCCGCCCACCCGGCGCCCCCCGGCTGCGGATGGCTCTCGTCGTTGTGAATCAGGAGCATGTACCTCATGTTCGTCGTCCTTTCAAGCTCTCCGGGCCCCGGTCGGTTGCGGCGGGGCCCGTCGCTACCATCTATACGATCGGCTCGTCCCCGGATCGACACTTTCAGCGTCTTGGAGTCGCAGGCGACCACCGCACAGCCATACGTTTACCATCGAAAACGTGGCGTTGGCCGGATATCTCCCCCGCGACGGCCGCTCGCCTCTCGGTTCGAGGCCGTCTAACGCCGCTCTCCCCTGACCGCTACTCCAGCCCGCCGAACTGCTGTGCCCTCACCCGCAACAGAGCATAGAGCGCGTCGTACGTCGGCGTCGGCACTCCTACCTGGCGCCCCAGGCGCACTACCGCCCCCGTGATCTGCTCCAGCTCCACCTTCCGCTTGCGCTCGTAGTCCCGCTGCATCGAGCTCTTGGTAGCGTCCGGCGCCTGGAAGATTCGTCCCGCCGCCGCTTCGATCGTCGCATCGTCCAGGCCCACGCCCAGCGCCTTCCCCACCGCGCCCGTCTCACGGATCGCTCGCTGGAGGAGCGCCGCGCCCTCCGGCTCGGCCCGGATCGCCCCGAGCGTCTCCATCGCCGCGCTCGTTACCGTCGATAGCGCGCAAAGCACCAGGAACTTCTCCCACTGCAGCCGCCGTGTGTCCGGGACCACCTGGATCACGCCGCCAGCCTCACGCAGCGCCGCCGTCGCCGCTTCGCTCCGCGCCGTGACCTGTCCGGAGAGCTCCCCGAGGTCGAGCCGGAAGCCCTTGCCCACCTTCTCGATAACCCCCGGCGCGCCGATGCCCGAGACGATGTAGATCGACCCCGCGAGCACGTGCCCAGCGCCACAGACACCGGCCAGGCGCTCGGGCGACTCCACTCCGTTCTGCAGCGAGAGCAACATCGTCTCCGGCCCGAGACAGGGCGCGACCGCCGCGGCCGCACTGTCCAGGTCGTACGTCTTCACCGCGAAAAGCACCAGCTCCGCCGGCCCCGCCTCGGCGGGCGTGCCGACCGCGGGGATAGCCAGCGGCCCCGCCTCTTCGTCGCCCACGATCCGCAGCCCGTTCGCCTGGATCGCCGCCAGGTGCGCGCCCCGCGCCACCAGCGTTACCTCGTGGCCCGCTTCGAACAGTTTGCCGCCCAGGTAGGCGCCAACGCCCCCGGCGCCCATCACCACGATCCGCATCTAGGTCCTCCGTTCTCCGCGGCAGTATAGGTCAGTGCCGGCGCGTGCCGGAGCTCGAAACAGCGCTCCTGGAGCCTGGCGACCTTGGCGCCTTGGCGATGAACAGGCCAGGCGCCGAAGTTAGCCGCCCGCTTCCCGCGCCTCCCGCTCAGCGATGATCCGCCGGGGCACCGCCGGGTTGCGGCCTTCCCACATCCGGTCCTGTCCCATCTTCGTCCACTCGTAGATGATGTCCTGCGCCGCCAGCACGTAGAACCGCTTTGCCGCCATCGCCTCGAAGACCGCGTCCGCCATCTCCGCCGGGCTCTTCGAACTGCCGCCGATCGTTGGCGAATCGACCCGGCTGTACGGCTGCGGACCGCTGCTCGCGCCGTACTCCGCCGGCCGGTTCCGTTCTGAGGAAAAGATGTTCGTCGCCACAGCGCCGGGGCAGAGCACGCTCGCTGAGATCTTCGAGGTCGTCGCCGCCAGGTCCTTATAGAGGCTCTCGCTCAGCGAAAGCACCGCGTGTTTCGATGCGTCGTAGATCGCCGTGCCCAGGCCGCCCGTCACCAGCCCCGCCATCGAAGCGGTGTTCACTACGTGGCCCGCTTCGCCGCCCGCCAGCATCCGCGGGAGGAACGCCCGCAGCCCGTTCACAACCCCCCACACGTTCACATCGAACACCCAGTCCCAGTCCCGCTGTTCGAACTCCCAGGCCGCGCGTTCACGATGGACGACGCCTGCGTTGTTGCACAACAGGTGCACCGCCCCGAACTCCGCGTAGGCCGCATCCGCCAGGGCGTCCAGGTTCGCCCGGTGGCGCACGTCCGTTACCTTCGCCAGCGTTGCCGCCCCAAAACCGCGAACCTGTTCCTCCGCTTTCGCCAGCGCGCCGGCTTCGATATCCGCCAGGACCACGCGCATGCCTTCCTTCGCCGCCCGTTCCGCCAGGCCCAGCCCGATACCGCTGGCTGCTCCGGTGATCACCGCGACCTTCCCGCGCAGTTCGTCCATGGCCCACCTCCTGAGTTTCGCGCAGTCTACGCCACGCCGCCGTCTCGAACAGCCGCAGGCTGCCACAACGAAAAGGGCCCGCCCCCCGAAATCGGGAAGCGGGCCAGCGCTTGGGAGATGCAGTCCCAGCCCCGCTAACTTACGCCTTTCACAACGTTGCGCAACCCCTGTGCGGAAAGAACGTGGAACGCCCGTCAGCCGACGATATCAGCCACGGGGAGCGCGAACCCCGGCGTTACGAAACCAGCGTCGTCGCTCGTCAAAGTTTCATCGAGCCGAACGATCCGGGCCAGGCCGCCAGTCCGGTAAACCGTCACCGTTGCCCGCTTCGGCCGAACCACCCACACCCGCGGAACGCCCGCCTCCAGGTAGTGGTCCACCTTCTCCATCACCTTGCTGTCCAGGTCCGTCGGCGAGACGATCTCCACCGCCAGCGTGGGTATGAAGGGGATGTACCCCTCCTCCGGGATGCCCCCAGGCCCCAGCATCGCCTTCGAGACGAAGTAGACATCCGGCGCCCGCACCCGGTCCGGTTCGCGCGCGAGGAGGAACCCTGCCTCCGTTCCCACTTCGCCTTCTTCGTGCTCGTCTGAGAACGCGAGGATCGCCGCACCCGCACGAACCTGGCGGGTCGAGTGCTTCCCGCTCGTTGGCATATCGATCACCACCCTCCCGTCGATCAACTCCATCTTCCCGCCCTCGGCTGGATCCTCGAGCTCGTAGAACTCCTCGGCCGTGAGCAGCCGGTCGGTGACCAGGGGCGATGTCATGCCCACGAGTATACGGGAGTGCCCAACCCGCGTGTGTTCCTCCCCGATGCCCACGCCCCGCCGGTAGGCCGCTCTTTTCCGGCCGTCCGGGTCTTTCCCCCGCCGTCCCGGATCACTCACACTGGCGCCATGGCCCTCCGCATCAGCCCGTCCGGGGCCGCGCCACCGGGCGATGGCGCTCCAACCCTCCAACGCGCCCTTGGCTTCTGGGAACTCGTCGCCACCGGAGTCGGCATCATCGTCGGCGCCGGTATCTATGTCCTCGTTGGCACCGCCACCGCCGAGGCGGGGCCGGCCGTCTGGCTCGCCTTCATCATGGCAGCCTTCCTCAGCGCCACCACTGGCCTCTCCTACTGCGAACTCGCCTCCATGTTCCCCCGCGCTGGCGCCGAGTACGAGTACACCCGCCAGGCCTTCCCCGCATGGGTCGCCTTCGCCGTCGGCTGGGTCATGACAGCCGCCCTCGTCATCGCCTCTGGCGCCGTCGCCCTGGGTTTCGCACGCTACCTCCGCTACTTCATTGAAATCGATCTCCGCCTCGGCGCCCTCCTCCTCATTCTCGTAACGACGGCCATCGCCCTCGCTGGCATCGGACGCTCCGCCCGCATCACCATGCTCCTCAGCGCCATCCAGGTTGGCGGGCTCCTCTTGGTCATCAGCGTGGGTATCGACCACGTCGGGGACCGAGACCTCCTTGCCACCCACGGCGCAACCGGCCTCCTTGGCGCGGCCGCGCTCGTCTTCTTCGCCTTCATCGGCTTCGATGAGGTCGCGACGCTCTCCGAAGAGGTCAAGAATCCGTCCCGCACCGTTCCCCTCGCCCTCCTCGTCGCTCTCGCCATCTCTACCGTCCTCTACGTGGGCATCGCCATTGTTGGCGTGAGCGTCCTCGGGGCGGACGCGCTGGGTGCCTCCGAACGCCCCCTTGCCGCCGTTATGGAACACCGCGTCGGCGGCGCGGCCGTTGGCGTCGTCGCCGCCATCGCGCTCATCTCCACCACGAACACCACCCTCCTCGCCCTGACCGCCGCCTCACGTATGGCCTTCGGAATGGCACGCGATGGTGTCCTCCCCCGCCGCCTCGCCCGCGTCAGCCGCCGCTCAAGGGTTCCTGTCTACGCCATCCTCGTCGCTGCCGTCCTCTCCGCCGCATTCGCGATGATCGGCGATATCGCCCTCATCGCCGGCGTCACCGACGCCGCCATCTACCTCGTCTTCCTTGCGACGAACGGCACACTCATCGTCCTTCGCTTCAAGCTTCCATCCGCCGAGCGGCCGTTTCGCAGTCCGCTGGCCATCGGCCGGGTGCCCCTCCTGGCCGTCCTCGGAATCGCCTCGACGCTCTTGATGATGACCCAGCTCGACATCAACTCACTCGTCCTCGGTTCCCTCGTCCTTGCCGCCGGTCTGCTCGCTGGCTGGGGCGGAGCCGTCTACCGCCGCCGCTTGGGTGGCAAACCGGTAACGGAACGGTGAACGGCCGAGACAGTATCGATATCTTCCATGGCTGGTAGCCGAGGCTCGAATGTTGCGCTTTGCCGCGCCGTCTTGACTACGTCTATACTTGCCTTGTCGGCCGGTCGCCGGTGAGGGGGAAACCCGAGATTGATGCCTGAATCGGACAACCCGCGAGAGGCATGCGGCGTCTTCGGGGTCTACGCACCCGGCGAAGATGTCGCCCGTCTTACCTTCTACGGTCTGTACGCGCTCCAACACCGCGGACAGGAAAGTGCTGGTATAGCCAGCAGCAACGGGACCGATCCATTTCAGCTCCGCACCGGCATGGGCCTCGTCTCACAGGTCTTCGATGAAGAGGACCTCGCCTTCCTCCGTGGTCACATCGCCATCGGCCATACCCGCTACAGCACCGCCGGTGGCTCTCTCGCCTGCAACGCCCAACCGATCGTCGTGACTGACCCGGAATCTGGCGCCGAGATCGCCCTCGCCCACAACGGCAACATCACCAACTTCGAGATCCTCCGGGACGACCTTTCCGCCCAGGGGATCCAACTCGTTTCCAACGCCGATTCCGAAGTGATCGCCCATCTCCTTGCGGTCGCTCCCGCCGGCACCTGGGAAGAGAAGTTCCACTACGTCATGCGTCGCCTGGAAGGTGCCTACAGCGTCGCGATCATGACGAAGGACAAACTCTTCGCCATGCGCGACCCCATGGGCGTGCGCCCCCTCTGCATTGGCCGCCTCAACGGCCACGGTTGGGTGGTCGCCTCCGAATCCTGCGCCCTCGAACACCTCGGCCTCGAAATGGAACGCGAAATCCGCCCCGGCGAAGTCGTCCAGATCGACGCCGACGGCGTGCGCAGCTTCTTCCCCGTGGCCCCCGCTCGCAAAGGCGCCGCCTGCACGTTCGAGTTCACCTACTTCTCCCGCCCGGATAGCCGGTTCATGGGCCAGCTCATCTACCCCGTCCGCGAAGAGCTTGGCGCCCAGCTCGCCCGCGAATACCCCGTCGATGCCGACATTGTCATCGGCGTCCCGGATTCAGCGACCCCCGCGGCGATCGGCTATGCACGCGAAGCCGGCCTCCCCTACCGCGAAGGCCTCGTCAAGAACCGCTACGTCGGCCGCACCTTCATCCAGCCCGACCAGCGCATCCGCGAAGCTGGCGTCAGCCTCAAGTTCAACGCACTCGATGATGTCCTCCGCGGCAAACGCGTCGTCGTCGTCGACGACAGCATCGTTCGCCTGACAACGACTCCACGCGTCGTCGCCCTTATCCGTCGCGCTGGCGCCGCCGAGATCCACCTTCGGATTACCACCCCGCCGATCCAGTGGCCCTGCTTTTTCGGCGTCGATATGGCGACGCGTGCCGAACTGATCGCCGCCAACTACACGATCGAACAGATAAGACAGAAGATCGGTGCGGACTCTCTGGGCTACATCAGCATCGATGGCCTTGTCCAGGCGACCCGGCAGAAGGAAGAGACGCTCTGTAACGCCTGTTTCACCGGCAAGTACCCGATCGACGTGCAGCTTCAGATGGACCGCCTCGAAGTTCAGCGCCGCGAACCAGCGCTGGTCGCCGCCGAAAGCCTGAACCGCTCCGGCCGCGCCTGACTTCGTCCTCAGCCCGGCCATGCTCTTCACCGTCGATACCCTCCAGCGAATCGCCAGCGGCGAAGTAACCCTCGCCTTCCGCCTCTGGACGCGTCCCGCCGCCCGCCCGGGAGGCCGTCAGCGCACGAGCATCGGCGAACTCACTATCGATGCCGTCGAGCCCGTCGAAGCGGCGGCCATCAGCCTCGATGAGGCGCGAGCCGTCGGCTTCGCCGATCGAGACGCCCTCTTCGCTCTGCTTGCCTCACCTTCGGGTCGTTCCCGGCGCCCGCCCGAAGGATGCGCTGAAGATCGCACCCTCTACCGGGTCGCGTTCCACATCGCCGGGCCGGACCGGCGAATCGCTTTGCGGGAAGCTGGCGAGTTGGACGCCGGCAGCCGAGCCGAGATCTCCATACGCCTCGCCCGCCTCGACGCCGCCAACCGTGATGGTCCGTGGACAGCGGCGACGCTCGCTATCATCGAGGCCAACCCCGGCCTCCGCGCTGGAGACCTCGCCGAACAGCTCGGGCGCCAACGGCTCACCTTCAAAGCGAACGTCCGGAAACTGAAAGAGCTTGGGCTCACCGAAAGCCTCGAGGTCGGCTACCGCCTCACGCCGCGCGGCCAGGCGTGGTTCGCCTCAGCCTGAACCGCCCATTCCCCCACCACCACCTGGCTGCGGCGCGGGCGGCGCCACTACGCCCGGCGCCTGCGGGCCGCCCGGCACGGCCGCCCCGGGCGATGGCCCCATCGCCCTCCTTAACGGCTGATCCTTCAACAACAGCGCGAAGACCACGCTCAACAACGAGGCCACCAGCGCCCCCGTGAAGATCAGCCGCACCGCCGCCGCTATCGACCCCGCCTGCGCATCCTTCGCCCGTTCCAGGATGGCTGGCCCATCCGGCAACGCCGTCACCTGCGCCGAAATCGCCGCGAAGTCCCGCTTGTCCAGCTGAATCGTCGGGTCACCGAAGTCAGAGACGATCGCCGGGCCGACCGCCGCACGGTCAGCTTCGGAGAAACGCTCCGCGAACTCGCTGTCATAGCCATTCGCCAGCACCGCCCCAAAGACGGCGATCCCCAGCACACTGCCGATCTGCCGGAAGAATTGGCTCGCGCTCGTCGCCACGCCCATGTACTGGAAGCTCACCGCGTTCTGCACAATCAGCGACATCGTCGGGAGCACCAGGCCGAAGCCAAGGCCGAGAATCATCATGTACCCGCTGATCGTCCAGCGCGACGTCCCCACGTCCAGTGTCCTCAGAAACACCATCGAGAGAGCGATCAGAGCCGTGCCGAACACAGTTTGCCACTTGTACCGGCCCAGCCTGCTGATGATCTGCCCGCCGATGATGCTCGAAAACAGCACCCCCGCGCTCTGCGGAGTTGTGATCACGCCCGAAGCCGTCGCCGATGCTCCCAGCGCCGTCTGCACGAACAGCCCCAGGTACTGAAACGCCCCGAAGACGCCCACGCCGAACATGAAGACCACCGAGTTCGCGATCACGAACGTTCGGTTGCGGAAGAGGTGCAGCGGCAAGATCGGTTCCGGGTGTCGCCGCTCCTGGAGGATGAACAGCCCGATACCCGCCGCCGTCGCCGCCAGAAGCCCGATGATCTGCACCGAGCCCCAGGCGTACCGGTCGCCGGCCCATACCAGGGCCAGCAGAAACATCACCGACGAGGCCGTCAGCAGAAAGGCGCCCGTCCAGTCGATCTCCACCTTCCGTACGCTCACCTTCGCCGGCAGGTTGAACCAGATCGCCGGCATCGCGATCAGCGAGATCGGGATGTTGATGTAGAAGATCCAGCGCCAGCCCGGGCCGTCCGTCAGAAAGCCGCCGAGCGTCGGACCGGCGATGCTCGCCAGGCTGAACGTACCCGTGAACAGCCCCACGTACTTCCCTCGTTCTGCCGGCGAAAACACATCGCCGAGCGTCGCGAAGACCGAGGCGAAGATCATCCCGCCACCAAGTCCCTGGACGAAGCGGAAGGCGATCAGCGATTCCATGCTCGGTGCGGCGCCACAGGCGGCGGAGGAGACCATGAAGACGAAAACGCCGCCGATCAGGAACATCTTCCGCCCGAAGAGGTCACCCAGCTTGCCCACCACCGGGATCACCACCGTCGAGGTGAGCATGTACGACGTGAACAGCCACGACAGCAGCCCGAATCCGCCGAGGTCCGCCAGGATCCGGGGGATCGCCGTCGAAACCACCGTTTGGTCCAACGCCCCCACGAAGAGCGCGACCATCAGGCTCATGAGCAACAGCCAGCGCTGTCGCCGCGTGAGCGTCTCGCTCAGAGGCCGTTGTGCTGCCATCTGCGCCATCGCCGCGAGTCTAAGCCAGCCCCCGCCTGCGGACGAACGCCGTCCTCTGCGCCATCGTTAGCCCCTTCAGGCGCGCTATCTGTGAGCCAGCTCATTGAACTTCGTTCGCAAACGTGGTAGAAACGGATAGTATAACTCTCCATCTTCTTCACGAGGTTTCTTCCATGTACGACGCGATCATCATCGGCGCCCGCTGCGCCGGCTCCCCAACGGGCATGCTCCTCGCCCGCAAGGGCTACAACGTCCTCGTTGTCGATAGGGCAACCTTTCCCAGCGACATCCTCTCCACCCATGCCTTCGCCGGCGACGCCACCGATCGCCTCCACAAGTGGGGTCTCCTCGATCGCGTGCTCGCCACCGGCGTCACCCAGTGCGGTGGTGGCCTCACCATCTGGCTGGACCAGGAACCCTACGAGTTCAACTTCGGCCCCAGCCCCCACCCGACCATCGCCCCCCGCCGCACCTACCTCGACCAGATCCTCGTCGATGCCGCCCGCGAAGCCGGGGCCGAAGTCCGTGAAGGCTTCTCCGTCCAGGAGATCCTGATCGAAGATGGCGTCGTCACCGGCGTCCGCGGCCAGCTCAAGGACGGCTCCACCGTCATCGAGAAGGCGAAGGTCGTCATCGGCGCCGATGGCAAGTACTCGCACCTCGCCAAGGCCGTCGGCGCCCAAGAGTACAACACCCTTCCCCCGCGCAACTGCGCCTACTACTCCTACTACAGCGGCGTGAAGGATTCCACCCAGCTCGAATTCCACGGTAACACCGGCGGTGGCTTCGCCGGCCTCTTCCCGACGAACGACGGTCTCGTCTGCGTCGCGGCCGGCTGGCCTGTCGAGCTCTGGGAGGAGAAGAAGAAGGACCCCGAGAAGTCCATGGAAGAGAGCTGGGCCGCCCTGCCCGAACTCACCGAACGCATGAAGGACAAGAAGCGCGAAGACCGCATCATGGGCTGGCCCGGCTACACCAGCTACTACCGCAAGCCCTTCGGGCCCGGCTGGATTCTCGTCGGAGACGCCGGCTACCTCAAGGACCCGACCCTCGGCCAGGGCATCAACGATTGCTTCCGAGACGCCGAGTACGTCTCCGAAGCGCTCGACGCCGCCTGGTCCGGCCGCGAAGACCTCTACGCAGCCCTCGCCGCCTACCAGCAGAAGCGAGACATGGAGACAGGCGCCATCTACGCCCTCAACGATCTACTCTCCCAAGGGTTCACGAAGGAGAAGCTCCTGATGATGCGGCAGGCCATCGAAATGCAGATCGCCATGGCAGAACAGGCGGCCGCCGCCGGTTGACGCCTCAGGGCGGGCAACCTCACGCTCACCCTGATTACTGACTACTGACTACTGACTACTGACCGGCCATTTCGTGAACGTCGGCCAAGCGTTCTCCGTGCCCCAGCCCGCCCAGTGGGTGTGCAGTGCCCGCTCGATGTCCAGGCTGAAGAGCGCTTCGAACTCCGCGTTGCCCTGGCGGCCGCCCGTCGCCGCGGTCACCTCCGCCCGGCGCCCAGCGTCGGTGATCGGTGTTGCCCGTCCCGTGACGTAGAACTCCTCGGCCCCTTCCACCGTCGGGAAGCTGTGCAGGGCGTACCGTCCGTCGCGGAGCAGGTCCCGGTACTTCCAGCCAAAGTTCACAATGAACGCGAACAGTTCGCCATCCGCCAGGATTGGGAAGATCGGGTGGAGGCGCGGCCCACCGTCCTTTCGCACCGTTCCCAGGAAACCCGCGCCTGTCTCCCCCTGGTAGAGCAATCGTCGCCCGCTCGCCCCCAGCTCCGGTGCAGCAGTCTCGAATTCGCCCCAACTCACCATCTCCGGCTCCCCTCGCGTCGGTTCAGCCGTTAGCCCGCCAGCTTGTGTAGGCCGGCGGCCAGGCGTTCGGCTCCGTCCGTGGTTTGTACGCCGCATGCAGCGCCCGGTCGATAAGGAATTCAAAGCACGTCTCAGCGCCGGTGCTCGTAGCCCCCGGTGACGTGAGAAACGCCGCCCGCACGGCATCTATCCGCGCCGTCGCCAGCCGTGCAATCCCGCTGACCACGAACTCGTCGTCCCGGTCTTGCGGATTGCAGGCGTGGATCGCATAGCGCCCGTCGCGTGCCAGGTCACCACACTTCGGCGATTCGGGCAGAATCAGCCCGTACAACCCACCATCACACAGGATCGGGCAGAACGGGTGCAGCCGTGGCGCGCCATCACCCCGCACCGTGGCGAGGTACCCCAGCCCAATCCCGAACTGGTAGAGCAACCGCTCTCCAGCCGCCGCCATCTCCGGCGCCTCCGCCGCGAATTCACTCCAGCTGCGCATTCCGTCCCTCCTCGTCACCTGGCGTGGGCCCGTATCCTCCCCACCGGCCGCGACAACGCTGTCGCGGGCGAGGAAGATGCACGGCCCGCCTCGCTCCAGCTACTTGCTTTCCTGCGCCTTCAACCGCTCCCGCACTTTCGCCAGTAGTGGCCCCGTCAGCTCTTTCGTGATCAACTCCCGGGGGCCCGTAATCGTCAGAGTCATCCCGGCGTTCGCGCTCCGCCAGACGTACGTCTCGAGCCGGAGCGTCGCCTCTTCACTGGCGGCGCGAATGACGACGTCGATCGCCGTCGCGATGCCATCCTCCGGCACCGGCGAACTCGCCGTGGCCGGGTCGCTGCGAACGTCAACCCCCGTGCCTACGCTGGTCGTGAGTAGATCTTCGAAGCATTGTTGGAAGTCGTTCCCGCCGAAGTAGCTCTTGCCCGCCGCCAACGTCGCCTTCGGAGCCTCCGTCGATACGAAGATGTTCACCTGGACATCGACGGTGATGGGGAACACCTCGCCCCGCTCCGCCGCGAACTCGCGTTGCGCCCGGCCGCTCCGATCGGGGTCGCTGTTCTCGCGCGTGGCGGCGCGCTTTGCCGCGATCGTCCTGCAGGCCGCTGTGTCTGCGGGCGGCTGGTTGTCGTCGTCGAACGTATCTTCGCCCGCGACCGTCCATCCCGTCCCCGGCAGATCCTGGGTTGTGAGAAGCGCCGCGTGGGATACCGCGTCTGCTCGCGCCGGGTCGAAAAGGTTCGCCTCGTTCGCCTCCCCGCCGTCGTCCCCCCCGCAGGCAGGCAACAGGAGGAGGAACGCGAGCGCGGCCCCCGCGATCGTCGTTCGCACTTTCCTACTCATCGGTCTCGTCCTCCAGGGCGCGCTCATCGCGGCGATGGCCCGGGGCTCGCGGCACATCGACCGGAGTCGTGAGCGGTTCCGCGTGGTAACCGCTATCCTGCGCCGACAGGCTCCGGCAGCTCTGCCGGCGGAGAGGATTCGTCCCGCGGCTTTCGTACCATGCCCTCAAGTCCTTGCATGCTGAACCCGAGGTCCCCGAGTTCGCAGAGAAAGCTGCAGTAGGTAAGTCGGAGTGAACTGGTTGATTTCGAGGGCATGTAGCGCAGCTTGCAGCGAGAGCAATGCAGCATCTTCACCAGCTCTTCGTTGCGAAGCGGTAGCGTCACCCCTGGTTCCGGATTGCCTGGCTCAATCATCGTAGTCATACCGCATCATCACTCCCAGGGGGAAGTATACGGGCAATTCCGCCGGGGGAACCAACTCTCCGCGATTGCCCTTACCTTCTCGCCCGTTGCCCGTCGTCTCGGCCGAGTCCAGGGCCCGTCGCCTCGCTGCTCTCCGTCCAAAAGAGGCCCGCTCATCGAGCCGGCCGCTTTCTTGTCCTAGTGGCAATCCCCGGCTACCCACGATGCCGCATCACCGTCGGTGGCCGGCCGTTCGCGCTTCAGTTTCTGTGGCGGAGAGGGGGAGATTCGAACTCCCGGTGCATTGCTGCACACCGCTTTTCGAGAACGGCACCATCAACCACTCGGACACCTCTCCACCAGCGAGTGTATCAGCCGTTCCCCACTACCCTCCAGATCGGTGCTCCGGCCTCCCCTCACCGCCCGTACTGCGCGTAGAACTCCTCCACCGTCATTCCGAACCAGATCTCATCGTGGTGGAGCCCGTTCGCGAAGATGTTCCGCCGTATCCGCCCCTCCTCCGTGAACCCGAGCTGCCGGTGGAGCGCCTGCGAGGGCTCGTTGAAGGCGAACACCGTCGCGTTCGCCTTCTGGTACCCAAGCTCGCCGAAGTAGTAGCGCATCCCCAGCGTGATCGCCTCCCGCGCATAGCCTCGTCCCCGTCCCACCCGCGCGATATCGATCCCGTACTCAAACGTGCCGTTTCGGCGGTCCGCGTTGTGCACGTGGAACGTCCCCATGGCCTCGCCATCGATCGTCTCGATCACGAAGAAGAAGCGGTCCCCGTTCGCCCCTTCCGCGGCGCGTTCTTCCGCCCACTTGCGCGTCCCCTCAGGGTTGCGGGGGAACGGTATCCGGTACCCCAGCCGCTGGGATTCCGTGTCCTGGTCCAGCGCGTGCAGGAACGTCCAGTCATCCGCCCTCATCGCCCTCAGCCGTACCAACTTCCCCGCCCAGGTGGATCGTAGTGCTTCTTCCATCGCTCGCTCCCTTCCTCAGATCCGAGTGCTCTCGTTACCTGTCGCTGTTCCGGGTGCACTGCGTGGAGGAAGCCCAGCATTGTGCAGCGCAGTGCCCCGGCCCCGATGACTCCCCTCGCCCAGCGCACTGGGAGAGGAGCTGGGGGCGCGGGAGCGACTCCCCGCAACGCACGCCACCTCGCTCAAGCGCACATTAGCCATCGCCGGCCAGCCCGAGGATGTACCGCGCCACCAGCGCCGGCTCCTGCATCGGAATGAAGTGCGAAAGATGAGGCAACGGCACATCTCTCGCATTGCGGAAATAGCTCGCCAGCCGGGGCGTCGTCGGTGAACTGTTCATGTCCATCGGACCCTCGCCCTCTCGCTCGCGCGCCCTCAGGATCGTCACCGGCACGTCGATCGTTTGGATCGCATCGTAAACCTCCGCCGCCCCGGAGCTTCCCGCGTACACGGCAGCCTCGATCCGTGGCGGACAGGCCAGCACGTACCCATCACCGTCCTCCGCCGGGAGGAGCCCGTAGTTGCAGTAGTCGCGGAGCACCTCCGGCTGCCACAACGAGAACGGCGGTCGCTCCCGGAAACGCTCGAACATCTCCCCAGGCGAACTCCAGCGGTCCCGCCGTCGGGCCGCGAAGTGCTCGGTCATCGCAGGCATCGTCCCGTACACCTCCCGCTCCATGATCACTGGATCCACCAACACCAGGCTGGCGAATGCCCCCGGCGCCAGTCCCGCCGCCATCGTCACCGCGAAGCCGCCCTTCGAGTGGCCGACGCCGATAGCGCCCGTGAGACCCAGGGACCGCGCCACCGCCGCCACGTCCCGCCCAAACGCGGCCCACGGATACGGCGGCTCTGGCTTTTCGCTGCGGCCATGGCCGCGCATATCGATGGCGTACACGTGCCGCCCGGGCAGGTGCGCCACCACCTGGTCCCAGCAGCGAGCGTGGAACCCCGTCGCATGCGCCAGGAATATCGCCGGCCCATCGCCCGGCCATTCGTAGAGCTGCAGTTCGACACCGTCGCCACGGACGCGAGAAGCCAACGGTTCACTCACCCGCCGATCATAGGGAGAGCCGCCCTCAACCGCGACCGTCAGGAGCGGCCAGTTGGGCGCGATTCGCGGGCCCTTCGCCGCTGGCGCTGACGGCGTCCAACCCCGATCCTAGGGTTGGGACCAGTGGCGTCCCCGTGGAGCTATCGATGTCCGACGCGGCTGACCACCTTCGCCGCTGGCGCGCCGCCGGCCTCATCGACGCCGAAGCGGCCGAACGTATCGCCACCTTCGAACGCGGCCAACCGGTCCCCGCGCAGGACTCAGCCCCTTCGGTCGTCGAAGGGATCGTCTACCTTGGGTTGGCCGCGATCGGCGTCGGCATGGTCGTTCTCGCCGCTGTGAACTGGGAAGACCTCGGCGGCGCCGCCCGGATCGCCGTCGTCGCCGGTCCCGCCGCGCTCACCCTCCTCCTCGGATGGCTGTTGCTCCACTCCCCCCGTCCCGAGCTCGTCCGCGGCGGCTCCGTCGCCTGGCTGCTCGCGGCCGCGCTCATCACCCTCGGCGCCGTCGTCAGCGGCGAGCAAGCGGACTGGGCCGGCGGCAACGTCGCGCTCGGCGGCGGTATCACCGCGATGCTCGTCTCCGCCGCGCTCTGGTCGTTCTCCCGGCGCGAGGCCCAGCTCTTCGCGCTCGCCGCCGCCTCCATCCTCTTCTCGTTCGGCCTCGCCGAACGCATCAACCGGGATAACGACCAGCCCGTGATTGGCGGCCTCACGCTCCTCGGCCTGAGCCTCGCCGCCCTCCTCCTTACCGAAGTTGCGCTGCTCACGCCCCGCCCCGCCGCGCGTGCCCTCTTCAGCGCAACCGCGGTCTTCGCCGCATTTTTCGCCGGCGTGGGTAGCGACGGCTCCCTCTGGGCCGAAGCTCTCTCCATCCCGCTTGGCGCTGGGCTCGTCATCCTCAGCCTCCAGCGGGCGACGCTCACCTATATGGTGGCCGGCGTGGCCTCGGTCTTTCTCGGCCTCGCCACCGTCATCCTCCGCCACGTCGATGACCCAACCGTCGCCGCCCTCGCCATGATCCTCATCGGCGTCGTCCTCGTCAGCGGTGTCCTCGTCCTCGCCCGCTACCGCCCCTGGCGGCGCTGATTCCGGCTACGTGTCGCCAGCTCCGGCCTTCTCTCGTCTCAGGCCCATCGTCTATCGTCTACCCATGCAATACGCCATCCGCGCCGAGTCCCTCTCGTGTCACTTCCCGCCCGACATCCGCGCCGTCGATGGCATCGACCTCGCCATCGAACGCGGCGCTATCTTCGGCTTTCTCGGCCAGAACGGCTCCGGGAAGACCACCACCGTCCGTATGCTCACCACCCTTCTCCGCCCCACCGGCGGCCACGCAGAGGTCGCCGGCTTCGATGTCGCCCGCCAGGGCCGCGAGCTTCGCCGCCACATCGGCGTCGCCCTCCAGGAGGCCGGGCTCGACGAGATGCAGACCGGCCGTGAGCTACTCACCCTCCAGGCCCGCCTCTTTGGCATGAGCGGCAGGGCGGCGAAGGCCCGTGCGTCCGAGCTCCTCGAGGTTGTCGATCTCAACGCCGCCGCCGATCGTCGCGTCGGCACCTATTCCGGCGGAATGCAGCGCCGCCTCGATCTCGCCGCCGCCCTCGTCAACCGCCCCTCCGTCCTCTTCCTCGATGAGCCGACGACGGGCCTCGATCCGATCAGCCGCGAGACCATCTGGCGCTACCTCGCCGACCTTAACACGCGCGATGGCGTCACCGTCTTCCTCACCACCCAGTACCTTGAAGAAGCCGATCGCCTCGCCCACGATGTCGCCATCATGGATAGCGGCCGGATCGTCGCCCAGGGTTCGCCCACGGCCCTGAAGGCCAGCATCGGCACCGATGTCGTCACCGTCCGGCCCGAAGGCGGCCCCCCCGCGCTGGACGCCACCGCCCGCGCCCTCGCCTCCATGGAAGGCGCCAGCGACGTTCGCCGCCTCGACGATACGATCGTCGTCTACATCGCCGAAGGCGCGCGCGCCATCCCCCGCATCGTCCTCCTCCTCGATGAGGCAGGGCTCAGCATCGCCGAGATCACCCTCGCCCGGCCGACCCTGGATGATGTCTTCCTCAGGAACACCGGGCACCACCTCCAGGCCGGCGCGCCCGTAGCCACCCCCGGAAAGGCGGCCCGCTCATGAGACTCGCCCGCGACAGCTACCTCCTCATGCTCCGCTCCCTGCGAGAAGCCCTGCGCCAGCCCGGCATCGAGATCGGCAACATCTTCCTTCCCCTCTTCTTCTTCGCCGTCACCGTCGGGTCGCTCGAATCTATCGCCGGCTCTGCCTTCGGCGTCACCGATTTCGTCGGCTTCCAGCTCCCCGTCGCCGTCCTCCAGGCCGTCGCCGTCGGCACCGCTGGCTCCGGCCTCGTCACCGATATTCAGCGCGGCTACTTCGATAAGCTCGCCCTTACCCCCGCCCCCCGCCCCTCCCTCATTCTCGGCCGGATGGCGGCCGATGGCGTCCGAGGGCTCGTCCTCGCCGGGATCGTCGTTATCGCCGGGGTCATCGCCGGCGCCCACATCGAGTCCGGGATTCCCGGGGCCCTCCTCCTCGTCGTCGTTGGTGGCGTCTTCTCCCTCGCCTACTCCGGCCTCGCGGTGGCCCTCGCCCTCCGCACCGCCAGCAACCAGGCCGTCCAGATCTCCTTCCTCTTCTTCTTCCCGCTCATTTTCCTTTCCCCGGCCTTCGCCCCCAAAGAGGTCTTCTCCGGCTGGCTCGAATTCCTCGCG
>CAZQCR010000032.1:0-19854 GCA_964591745.1 uncultured Anaerolineaceae bacterium | reverse complement strand
CCGTTCGCCCCACACCTCTCCTTCCTCTCTCTCGATCTCGAAGAGCTGGTCGAGGACGTGCGCCGCGAGTGCTTCCCATGGCTTCCCGGGCCGGTGCCGGTTTTCTTCGTCGAATGGAGTCCGCTGGCCTGCGTCCACGTGGACAGTTCCGAGGGTGGCTACCCCGCCGTCTACTTCCACCAGGTGCTGAACCATCCGGCCACGCCGCGCGAAGTGCTGGTGGCTATCGCCAAGCACGAACTGCTGCACTTCGCCGTACCGCCTCGGCGAGAGCCACATCCCCAGTGGCCGAGCCTGAAGGTCGAAGAATCGCATCCGCCTGAGTTCTGGGCCGAGGAAAGCCGTATCGCGCCTGAGATGCCCGCGGTCTGGGGTTGGCTGCGGGCCAACCTCCACCGCTGCCTCGGCAGGGACCCGTGGGAACGGCTGGTCGTCACGCGGGACTGGCGAACCATCGAGCTGGGCCCGCGGAGCCCGTGGATCGAGTCGGAGCTGCAGTTCTTTGTGGTCCCCGGAGACGACCGGCCCGGAAAAGGCCGACGGCGAAGGAGGCGATCGCGAGGGACGCCCCACCAGCCCCGGCTGTTGCCTTACTCGGCCGGCGCCAGGATCTCTGCGAGGAGTGCGCGCACTGGCGGCTGTTCCCAGAGCCATTCGGTCTTCAGCCAGAAGTCGCTGAGCGTGGCGCTGCGATAGACGCCCGCGGCGTCCGGGTGACGGCGTTCGTAGCGGCCGTTTTCGAGGACGAAGAAGTCAGCCGTCTGGTTCACGGGGTCGAAGATCCAGTACTCGCTCACACCGCCGGCTTCGTACTCGCGGAACTTATCGACGTAGTCGGTGGCGGCGTTGCCGGGGCTGACGATCTCGATGGCGAGGTCGGCCGGGCCGTCGATGTAGAGGTCGCGGAGGCGGCCGGCATGCTCGTTGAGCAGCACCATCAGATCCGGGGCGCGGCCCGATGGGCGGGAAGGGAGCCGCTGCTGGAACGGTTCGTAGAAGAGCCGGCCGATCGGACGCTCTTCGAGAAAGCCTCCCGCCAGGCGGATGAGGAACGACCCGAGCGCCGAATGCTGCTGGCTCACGGACGGCATGCAAACCACCTCCCCATCAACCCACTCACTGTGGAGATCGGCGGGCAGGCGAAGGAACTCTTCGTAACTAAGCCGCTGCTTCCCGGAGACCTGTTCCGTGTAGCTGATGGTGGCCTGTGTCATCACGCGCCTCGCTCGAAGATCATAGCAGCCCTACCACCAGCCGACTTTGTAGAACCAGCCCTTCGTCTCCTTGCCTTTGGTACCGGCGTCTTTGAGCTTGATCAGGTGCTTGCGGCAGAGGGGGACGGTGAGCCGCTCCTTCTCTTCGCCGCGCCACTTCAACACCGCGACGTCTTCGAGAGGGGGGTCCATACACCAGAGACAGCGTGGCCTGGGCATCGGGTCACCTCCGGGGCTCCAGTATCGGGCCGTGTGGCCGAGCGGGCATCCTGAGAATTGAAACGCCAAGGTGCCAAGAAGCGAAGAGATGGGGAGGGTGCCTGCACCGGGCCGACCGGGCTCCGTCGGCGGCCGCAGGAACGGGCGACTATCGCGCGGAGAGGTCCAGGGTGAAGCCCCACTCGCGGCTCTGCCAGGGGTCCGGGGCGTAGCGGAAGCGGTGGCAGCGGAAGCCCATCCGCGTGTAGAGCCGGTGGGCGTCGCGAAAGGCGATGTCGCTGAAGAGCACCAGCTCTCGTGCCCCCTGGGCGCGGGCGCGATCAAACACCCACTGGACGAGGCGCGTGCCCGTCCCGCCCTTGCGCGCCTCGGCGAGGACGTAGAGGCGGTGCAGCTCGAACAGGCCACCGCCGTCGTCCGTCAACCCTACGCAGCCGACGACCCAGCCGTCGCTATCCTGGGCCACGGCGAACCATCCGGTCTTCCCATCGTAGTGCGATGCCGGATCGAGCAGATCGGCGTCGTAGTCGTCTTCGTCGAACGGGAAGCCGTACTCATCAAAGACGGACTTCACGACGTGCCAGGGCGCGTCCCCGTGGAGGTTGCGGTCGTACGGGACGATCTCGAATCCGGGTTCGCCCGCGGCCATCTACTCCTGTTCCACGGCGAGGCCCATGATGTTGTAACCCGCATCGACGTACAGGATCTCGCCCGTGATGCCGCGAGCGGCGGCGCTGCAGAGGAATGCCGCCGTGGCTCCGACATCCTCCGTAGTGACGTGGCGGCGGAGCGGCGCGACCTGCGTGAAGGCCTTCTGGTAGTCGCGGAAACCTTTGATCCCGCTGGCGGCGAGGGTGCGAATGGGCCCTGCGCTGATCGCGTTCACGCGGATCCCCTGGGGACCGAGGTCGCTGGCCATGTAGCGCACCGCGGCTTCGAGCGCCGCTTTCGCCACGCCCATTACGTTGTAGCTGGGGGCGACCTTTTGCGAGCCGTAGTAGGTCATCGTCAGGACGCTGGCGTCTTCGGCGAGCAACGGCAGTGCGGCGCGGGTGAGGCCCACAAAGGAGTAACAGGAGACATCGAGGGCCATCGCGAAGCCTTCGCGGCTCGTGTCAACGAAACGGCCCATCAGGTCTTCACGGTTCGCGTAGGCGACGGAGTGGACGAGGATGTCGAGCGTCCCGGCGTGCGCCTGGAGCTTCGTCATGAACCCGGCGAGCGACTCTTCCGAGGTCAACTCCAGCGGCTCTATGAAGGTGGCGCCGAGGCTTTCGGCCAGCGGCCGGGCGCGGGACTCCATGAGCGGCTGGTAGGAGAAGGCGACCTTCGCGCCTTCACGGTGGAGGGCCTGGGCGATGCCCCAGGCTATCGAACGGTCGTTGGAGACGCCCACGACGAGCGCCGACTTGCCATCTAGCTGTCCCATGGCGGGCAAGGGTACTACAGGGAGGGCAACCGTGGTCACAACTACCGCCGGCGGCGCTTCGCTTTCCGCGCTGGCGGGGGCCGGCGCTGGATGGCGGCGATGGTCGCGCCGGTGGCGATGCCGACGAACGCGCCGACCCAGGCGATGTTCGTCGAACTGCCGCCGGTGATGGCGATCAGGCCCACCGCCACAAGGCCGACCAAGACTACGCCACCGACCATCCAGTAGGCGGAAACACGCGCGCGCATCGGCGCAGTGTACCCGGTTCCGCGCTCAATCCCCCTTTTCCGGGCCATCAGAATTCGGGCATACACGAAAAGCCAGGCTCGTACCAGACCCACCTCCCGGCGGCGTCCTTCCCGATCGTGAGGTACAAGCCCTTCATCTGCTCACCCTTACCGCCATTCCGGTCACGCGACACCATGTCCAGCCGCATCTGCTCGCCGCCGGAGTAGGGCTCGGCAGTCTTCGAGACGACGCGAGCAGCGTCCATCACCGGGGCGTCCGCGATGCAGCCGGTGTACTTCGGCATACCGCCAGCGACGGCCTTCAGGTCCTCCGGCAAGTGGGCGAAGAGCCGCTCCCGGTCCGTCTGCAAACCGGACGCCCGCCAGACGAGGAAGCGCATCAGTTCGCTCAACTGGCGCTCCTCCGCCTGTAGCGCGCCGTTCCCAATCACGGCACGCGCAAGCCCTTGGCCGTCCGGACAGGCTCCCCCGATTGGTGCGGACGCAGGGCCCGCGAACGCGAGTACCGGGTTTGTCTGGACTGGGGAGATCGTCGTGCAGACCAGCACTTCCTCATCCGCGCCATGCCGCTCGGACAGCTCGGCGATACACGCTGGCGCGCCAGCGCAGACCGCCTCGATCGTCTCGCGGCTCTCCCGAGGCATCGCCGGATCGCCGCAGGCAGCCAGGGCGAAGCCTGACGCAATGATCGTTGCTGCCACGACGAAGCGGCTTCGGCCATACCCGGACTTCACACTCACACTTCCACGATCGGGCTATACCAAGCGTGACTAGTATGTCGTAAATGTCCGGAAAAGGGAGGCTCCTCCAGCCCAACGATCCTCGGCCGTGTCAGTTCGGGCGGTAACGGACCGGGAGGTGCTTGATTCCGCCTACGTGCAGGCTCTGGGCGACGAGCTCCGGCTTGCCGGCCAGCTCCATGTTCCCGAGGATCGGCACTAGCTCGCGGAACATGGTGCGCAGCTCCCAGCGGGCGAGGTTCGCGCCCAAGCAGAAGTGCTCGCCGTAGCCGCCAAAGGCGTAGTGCGGGTTCGGGTCGCGCGTGATGTCGAACTTGTACGGGTCCGGGAAGACATCCTCGTCGCGGTTTGCCGAGGGGTACCAGAGCCCGACGGTCTGGCCCTTCTTGATCTTCACGCCGCGGATCTCCGTGTCCTCGACAACGGTCCGGGCGAACTGGATGACGATCGAGGTCCAGCGCAGGATCTCCTCGACGGCGCTATCTACCAGATCCGGGTTTTCGCGCAGGAGCTGAAGCTGGTCCGGATGTTCGAGGAGCGCCTTCACGCCGCCCGTCATGGCGTTGCGCGTGGTCTCGTTCCCGGCCGCGAGAAGGAGCGTTATGTAGCTCAACAGCTCTCGCGTCGTCATCGGTTCGCCCTCGATGCGGGCCTGGACGAGCTTGCTGATCAGGTCCGTGCCGTCCCCGGCGTCGCGCCGCTGCTCGATCAGGCGGAGGTTGTAGTCCTCCCACTCCTGGGCCATCGTCCGCAGCGTCTCTTCGCGATTCATCCCGGGGATCTGGAACTCCGGGTCGCCAGCTCCGACGAGGACCTCCGTCCAATGGAAGATCTTGTCCCAGTCCTGGCGGGGGATATCGGCCATTTCGCAGATCGCGGCGACGGGGAGCTTGCAGGCGAGTTCGTGGACGAAATCGACCGATTCGCCAGCCGGGAAGCGCTCGGCCAGGACCTTCGCGAAATCGCCGACGTAGCGCGAGCCGAGGTCGTCGAAGTGGCCTTCGAGCTGGGCCATCGCGCGGGGCGTGAAGTTGGGGCTGACGAAACGCCGGTAGGTGCGGTGCTCGGGCGGGTCCATGAAGACGATGTCGGGCGGATCGTCGAGCGTGCCGCCGAACTTGTCGACGCGGCGCTGGCGGGAGCGTTCACCGATCTCGAGGGCCTCGATGTCCGTGAGGCGGAGCCGCTGGCGGTTGGAGAAGAGTTCGGGGCTGCGGGAGACGAAGGCGATATCTTCGTACTTGGTGATTGCCCAGAAGGGCTCGAAGCCGGGCCGTTCGTACCAGAAGACCGGGGCTTCCTTGCGGAGCAGGTCCCAGGCCTCCCAGGGGTAGCCGCGTTCCACATAGAGCGCGGTATCGGTGATATCGAGGTTATCGAGGGTGAGCTTCTCTTCGAGCATGACCATGGCCGTGGGCCCTCCAGGCGGTATGCCGTTCCGTAGTAGCGCGGAGTCTACGCCGATTCGCGGGGCTTGGAAACAGGTGAGCGCGAATCGAACTACAATGCCGCCAGAACTCGAGGAGGCTGCGCCATGCCGACCATCTCCCGGCCCGACGGCACGACGATTCACTACGAGGTGTTCGGCGGCGGCTACCCGCTCCTGCTGATCGCCCCGGGCGGCGTGAGCAGCGAGATCGCCTTCTGGGGCCGCAGCCCCTTCGACCCAACGAAGGAACTGGCGGACGAGTTCATGGTCATCGGCATGGACCAGCGCTTCGCCGGGAGCAGCTACGCGCCGTTGAAGGCGTTCTCCTACGACGACTGTTCGGCCGACCAACTGGCCGTGCTGGACGCGGTCGGCGCCGAACGCGCGCACGTAATGGGCGGCTGCATCGGCTGTGCCCACTCCTGGAACCTGGTGCAGACGGCGCCGGGGCGGATCAGCGCCGCCGTCTGCCAGAACCCGGTCGGGATCGACGAGACGAACACGCTGGGGACTTTCTACGCGATGTTCAACGAGACCATGCGGCTGGCGCGGGCCAGTGGCGTGAAGGCCGTAACCGCCGCGGCGATGGAGAACCCGCTGTTCGTGATGAACAACGCGGCCGGGCCGTTCGCACCCCGGATCAACGCCGACCCGGAGTTCCGGGGAGAGGTCGAAGCGCTAACGACGGAGGGGTACGTGTCCCGGATCATCCGCTTCCGCGACGGGATGTGGCCTCCCAACCCACCCTACTTCACGGTCACCGAGGAGTGGATGCGGGCCTGCGCCACGCCGATGCTCATCCTCCCAGGCCAGGATCCGTTCCACCCGACGGGGATCGCGAAGCGGATCGCGGCAGAAGCGAAGGCGGCGCAGTACGTGGACGTGGGCTGGGCGCTACCCGAGAAGAAGGCGGAGACGGTAGCGGCGGTGCGGGCCTTCCTGCGGGCGAACACGCCGGGTTAGCGGGTTGCCGGGTTAAAGGCGCAGGGACTCAGGACTTTGCCCGCAGCGCGCGGAGACGAACGTTCAGCGGGCTGTCCTTCTGCTCTTCCCACTCTCTCTCAGTTTCAAGCCGGTCCTCTTCGATATCCCGGTCGAACGCTTCCTTGTTGTCGTAGTAGTGGGCGAGGGCGCCGTGGATCTGGCCGAGCGTGAGGTGCGGGTGCTGGCGCTGGATCTCTTCGACATCCCAGCCGCCAAGGAACTCCTGGGCGATGAAGTCGACGCGGATGCGCGACCCGCGGATGACGGCGCGGCCGTGCTCGTTGAAGGCGATGTGGGAGAGCACCTCGGTGGTCATGTTGGCGATCGTAGCACGCGGGCGGATGGCCTACACGTTACCGCTGGCCGCTGGTGTACGCTCGGAGTCACCCGCATTCGCCCGGAGGCGTTCTTGGACCGCTACGCTATCTTCATCGACGCTGGCTACCTGTACGCCGCCGGCGGCGCCCTTGTGCTGGACGCCAGCGACCGCAATCGCGTCCAGCTCGAAATCAAGACCTTCCTTGGCCGCGTCCGCGAGACGATCGAGACGGACTTCCCCCAATCGGGCGATTTCCTCCGCGTCTACTGGTACGACGCTGCCCCGAACGCCGTGCCCCAGATCGAACACGAACGGCTGGCCGCCCATTCGGGCGTCAAGGTCCGCCTCGGGCGGCTCACCCGGAATGGCCAGAAGGGTGTCGACTCGCTCGTCCTGCGCGACATGATGCGGCTTTCCGGCGAGCACGCGATTTGCACGGCGTTCCTGCTGGCAGGCGACGAAGACCTCCGCCAGGGGGTGATCGAAGCCCAGGATTACGGCGTCAAGGTCGTCCTCCTCGGCATCCAGCCGACGTTCGGACAGAACCAGGCGACTTCGCTGGTCCACGAGGCGGACGACGTGCGCACGTTCTCCTACGAAGAGCTGCAGGACTGCTTCACGGCTGGCGCCGGGACGATAGGCCTCGACGACAGCTTCGACGCCTACCAGGTGGGCTTCGCTTTCGGGCGGGATTGGGCGCCGCTCGCGGCCCCTGCGGCAGTAGCCGACGTACTGGCGAGCGGCATGCTCCCGCGGGATACGCACACCTCGCTGATCCACCGGCTGCTGGAGGTCGGTGACCTTCCACCGTCGGTTCAGCTCCCGGGGAGCGTCCTCCAGGATGCGCGGGCAGGCTTCCGCGATGGCCTCCAGGCGGTTGCGGCAGAAGCCCCGGCCGCGGCGCCAGTCACCGTGAGCGAGGAGCCGCCAGCCGCCGCGAGTCCTATCGCGCGTCCCGTTGTGGCGGCCGTAAGCCCACCTCCGGTGCCGCCCCCCGCGCCAACGGCGGCGAAGCCAGTCACGCCGCCCGTTCGTCCGCCCGCTCCGCCACCGGGCCAGGCGCCCGAAGTGCCGGCGGACCAGCTCTGGGCGTACACGGAGGGGAAGTCGTTCGGCGTCCTCTGGTTGGAACGTCAGCCGGAGGAGGAGGTGCGGTTCGTCCGCGGCAACTTCCCCTACCTGCCCCGGGATATCGATGTGGAACTGCTCCGCCGCCTGCAACAGGAGATGGGGCTCGACTTCGGCGCCCACATCGAAGATGCCGACCGCCGGGCGGCTCGCGCTGGCTTCTGGCAGGCTCTCGGACTGGAGCTGGACTTCGGCCAGCGCCGCGGCCCGGCAAGCCTGACGTTCGAGCCGATTGTCGAGCGCGACCCGGTCGCCTTCGGCCGCGCCTTCGCCCTCCAGTGGATCGCCCGCGTGAGCGACGAGGACGTGCAGCGGGCCCGTGCCCTGGCAAACAAGCGCATCGGCCTGCCGATCGACGCCGATGCGCGCCTCCTGCGGATGGCCGTTGAGGTCTTCGGTGACCCGGTCCCAGTGGCCGCCCGCCACCGTCTTCGCGATGGCTTCCTGGACGAGCTACAGGGCTGACGGTGATTGGACGAGGACACGCAAAGGACGCGGAGCTCCGACCCAGTCGCTCCTCTGCTTCTTTGCGGCTCTGCGTCAAGAATCGCCGGGCGCCGCGAATCGGTCAGCTGATCCGCCTGTGCTGGGCAAGGGCCGAGACGGTGCTCCGGCCGATCGCGCCGTCGAGGTCGTAGATCACGCTTTCTCCGACGGCCACGCCTTCGGCCGCATGGTGGGCGCCCGTCTCGAATCCGAGCCAATCGGAAGCCGGGAGGCGGTGCAGGTAGAGGGTGATGTCGGCGTTAATGAACTGCAGCCCTTCCGTGCCGGAGTTCGCGAGGGGGCTGGTCAGGTCGGCGGCGAGGGCAGCGCGTTGGAACGGGGTCAGCGGCTCACCTTCGAAGAGCGTGTAGTTCTCCCGCATCCAGAGCCGCTTCTGAGCCGCCACGTTCCAGCGCGATTCGGAGCCGCGCGTCTCCCACATCGGCCGCCAATCGCTGGCCGCAGTCGCCGGTCGCTCCTCGGGCGCCATGGTCTCGGGGTGGGGCATCTCCCACGCTGGGGGCGACCACACGTCGCCGCCGGGGTTCTCGGCCCGCCGGAGCAGCACCCCGCTTGCTCGGCCGATGGAACGGCCGCCCGCGAAACACTCGGCATCGGCCACTTTCATCCGTCCGCCTTCGCGCGCCAGCGACGTTCGCACGGAGATCGGCTCGAAGCCTGGTAGTCGCCAGAGGTCGATCGTAAGACGCGCGAACTGGAGGTCCGGCGCGCCGTATTGGCGGTCGATCTCGGAGCCGAGCAGCCCGGCGATCACGCGACCATGGAGGGACTTCGGGTCCCAGGGTCCACGGCAAACGGGCTGGGGGAGGAACAGCTCGCCTTCGCGGCGAAAGAAGGCATCGGTCGTCATGCCGGGATGATGCGGAATGGGCGTGGAACGCGCGAGCCGGGCTTCCCGGACGCTTGACCCGGAATACCCGATAGTGGAGCGATGCTCCGTGTTTCCCAACGCCAGCCTATGACGGTGTTCGCGCTCGCTGTTGCGGCGCTCTTCGCGCTCTCCTGCAGCGATTCGCGGTCCGCCCCCGAAGGAGCCGGGCAGACTCCCACCGCCAGCCGGACAGTCATCCCATCGATTGCGGCCGACAGCACGCCAGGCCCCCTCGTGCTGAAGCTGGAGACGGTCGCCACGGGGTTCCGGCGGCCCACCTTCTCGTCACACGCCGGCGATGGCAGCGGGCGGCTGTTCGTTGTGGAGAAAGCGGGCACGATCAGGACGGTGGTTGGCGGGAAGGCGTCCCCGGAGCCATTCCTCGATATCACCGCGCTCGTTGAGAGCGACGGCAACGAGCAGGGGCTCCTTGGGCTCGCGTTCCACCCGGCCTTCAAGGCGAACGGAAGGATCTTTGTTGCCTACACGGCCGCCAGCAGCGGCGCGAATACGGTCGCCGAATTCCACGTGCCCGTTGCTGGCGGCGCCGCCAGCCCGACACCAGTCCGCACGCTCTTCTCCATCGCCGATAGCCGTTCGAACCACAACGGCGGCATGCTCGTCTTCGGGCCGGACGGCTACCTCTACATCAGCACGGGGGATGGCGGCGGCGGCGGTGATCCGGACAAGAATGGGCAGAAGCTCAGCGCTCTGCTCGGTAAGATCCTCCGCGTCGATGTCGATAGTGGCGCGCCGTATGCCGTTCCTCCAGACAATCCTTTCGTCGGCCGGACGGACGCTCGGGGCGAGGTCTGGGCGTACGGTCTGCGCAACCCGTGGCGCTTCTCCTTCGACCGCCTGACAGGCGACCTCTGGACCGCGGACGTGGGACAGAACGCGATCGAGGAGATCGACTTCCAGCCGGCGACCAGCAAGGGCGGCGAGAACTACGGCTGGAATATCATGGAGGGGACACGCTGTTTCCAGCCATCGAGCGGGTGCGAGCAGGGCGGCCTCGTCGTACCGGTCTTCGAGTACACGCACGCCAACGGCGGCTGTTCCGTGACCGGCGGGTACGTCTACCGCGGAAAGACGATCCCGGCGCTCGTAGGCCGGTACCTGTTCACGGACTACTGCGATGAGACGCTGCGAACACTCCGCCGCGAGGGCAGCCGCTGGATCGCTGAAACGGTCGGCGAAACGAACGGCGAGGTGAGTTCGTTCGGGGAAGACGAGGCCGGTGAGGTGTACCTGGTGGGCGACCGGGACGGGACGATCTACCGCCTGGGCCGTTGAGAGCGGTTGCGGAGATGGCCACCATAGCTGTACTCGCAAATCTTTAGAGTTCGTGCTGTGTGTTCCGGCCAGGGGGGGTCCGCGATCCATCGACGGGAGGCCAGGACGCTGGCAGGTTCGCGCCAACCCTGTAGGAACTCGCAAATCTTTAGAGTTCGTGCCGTGTCCCGGCCAAGGGACGGTTGCGGTCCATCGAACGGGCGCGCAGACATTGACGGTTCGCGCGAGCCATGAAGAAACTCGCAAATCTTTAGAGTTCATGCCGTGTTCCGGCCAGGGGACGGTTGCGGTTCATCGACGGGCGCGCAGACACTGACAGGTTCGCGCTATGTGGGGACTCGCAACTCTTTAGAGTTCGTGCTGTGTGTTCCGGCCAGGGGACGGTTGCGATTCATGAACGCGCGGGAGCCAGAGAGGAAGACCATCGGGGAGAGTTGCTTCCCACCCCCTCTCTACTCTAAACTCTTTAGAGTAGAGAGGGAGCTGCTTCATGCCCGGCCAGACCGATGAGCTAAAGCACCTCGAGCCAGCTGAACGCCTGGACGTTCTCTGCCGGAAACCGGAAGACCAGTGGCTCGAACGAAAGAGCTCCCGGATCCAGGCGCGGGATGTGGGTGAGGCACTCGTAGCTTTCGCGAACGCAGAAGGCGGCCTACTCGTCATCGGGCTGAGCAATAAAGCGGTCGAAGGCCTGGAGGGCGCGGACGAGAATGCCTTTCGCCAGGCCGCCCGGGACTTCACGGATCCTCCCGTGCGCCACTCCTTCGAACTGCTCCCGGTGGTCACCGCGGCCGGTCGGCCGGATCGGATCGCCCTGATCGAGATCGAGGCCAGCGACCTGGTCCATCGGACGCGCGCCGGGGATGTGTTTCTCCGGGTCGGTGATGAAAAGCGCAAGCTCCGCGAATTCGAAGTACGGGAACTCGAATACGACAAGGGCCAGTCCTCCTTCGACGGCCGCCCCGTGGCCGGCGCGCGCCTCGACGACCTTGACGATGGACTGATGAATCGGTACTTCGCCAGCCTCCAGCCGCATCAGCCCGGCTTCGACGTGTTGGAGGCGCGTGGCCTCGTCGTGCGGACGGGAGAGGGCCTGGTACCGACAACAGCCGGGGTGCTCGTCCTGACGAAGTCTCCGCAGCGCTTCTTCCCGGAGGCGTGGTTGCGGGTTCTGGAGTACCGCGGCCGCTCCCGGGTTCTCGGGGTGGCGGCCAACGTCGTCGCTGATCACCGCTTCGAGGGCTCCCTCACCGAACAGCTTGGGGAAGCGCGGGCTTACCTGAAACGGACGATTGCGACCGCCATCCGGATAGGTTCCGCGGGCCGCTTCCAGTCCGTCCCGCTGATTCCTGAGCAGGCCTGGCAGGAGGCGGTGACGAACGCGATCATCCACCGCTCCTACTCCATGTCCGGCGACCACATCCGGGTCGAGCTCTTCGACGATCGGCTGGAGGTGGAAAGCCCCGGGCGCCTCCCGGGCCTCGTCCGGATCGAGAACATCCGCTCTACTCGCTTCGCCCGGAACCCGCGGATCGCCCGCGCGATGGCCGACCTCGGCTATGGCCGCGAGCTGGGCGAAGGCGTCGACCGGATGTTCGAAGAGATGGAGCGCGCTGGCCTTTCGGACCCGATCTACGAGCAGCGACCGGCCTCCGTCCGGGTCAGCCTCATCGCGGACCCGGAGCTCGCCCGCGTCCTGGCGTCGCTCCCACCCTGGCTGGCCCGCGTGCTCGAAGCGATCGATCGGACCTCCGGCCAGGCTACGACGACGGGCCTGATGGGCCTTCTCGGCGGCTCCCGGCCGACGATGCTGAAGCACCTCTACGCCCTGGAGAAGCGGGGCCTCGTCGAGCGGGTGGGGAGCGCGCACGATCCACGAGGCTATTGGCGGCTGCCCGTAAAGAGCTCCCGTTGAACTCTAAACTATTTAGAGTTCTCGTGGAGCTGGCCCGCCGCCTAGCTCGCCGGGCGAACGATCGGCCGTTGGGGCGAGTCCGACGCCCCCTCCCGGCTATTCCAAACTGACGGGCCTGGCGGTCGAGTTCGGCGGGCGGGTTGAAACGCAAAGGGGCGAAGAACGCCACGCGCGGGGTTGGAAGGGCGCTCAGTCATGTTGGCGGTCACGTTCGGGGGTCGTCGTTATCCGACGACCGGCTTAACCGGGTGTAGCCCTGATAGACCGCCGAGCCATCTGAGGCACACCTCTAAATACTTTAGAGTTCGTTCACCGCCTCAGGGACCGCCTACCACCAGATCTTCGTTTCCACGTCGCCCGGCTGATCTTCCCACTCCGTGGTCCAGAGGTTGGAGGAGAGGTACTTCCAGCCACCATCAGCGAGGAGGCAGACGATATGCTGCTCGCCCTCGAGCCGCTCGCTCGCCTTGATCGCGGCGCGGACGACGGCGCCGCAGCTGATGCCAACGAACAGCCCCTCTCTCAGGGTCAGCTCCTTCGACATCTGGAAGCTGGACTTGCTATCGACGACGATCCGTCCGTCGAGGACCGACTCATCGAGGACGGGCGGAATGAAGCCCTCCTCCAGGGCGCGGAGGCCCTGGACGGCGTCGCCCGGGTGCGGTGCGGCGGCGATGATCCGGACGCCCGGCTTCATCTCTTTCAGGTAACGGCCCGTGCCCGTGAGCGTGCCGCCCGTGCCGAGGCCGGCGACGAAAGCGGTGACCTGGGGAAGGTCACGGAGGATCTCCGGGCCGGTCGTTTCGTAGTGGGCGCGTGGGTTCGCTTCGTTGCCGTACTGGTAGGGGAAGTAGTAGCGGCCAGGGTTCTCCGCAACGATCTCCTTCGCGCGAGCGATCGAACCGTTCGAACCGAGGTCCCCCGGTGTGTAGATGATCTCCGCGCCGAAGGCCTTGAGGAGGACAGAGCGCTCCTCGCTCACGCTCTCCGGCATCACGCAGACGACATGGTAGCCCTTCACCTTGCCGATCATCGCCAGGCCGATGCCGGTGTTACCGGAGGTTGGTTCGAGGATCGTGTCGCCGGGCTTCAGTTCACCACGCTTCTCTGCCGCTTCGATCATGTACTTGGCGATCCGGTCCTTCACCGAGCCGGTGGGGTTCTGCCCTTCCAGCTTGGCGTAGATGTGGACCTCCGGCCGGGGCGCGAACGAGCGCAACTCAACGAGCGGCGTGTTGCCGATGAGGTCGATCACCGAAGAGTAGAGCGTCACGCGTCCTTAGTCTTTCCGAACCACGAAGGCCACGCGTGTGCGTGTGTGCAGTCCTTCTTCGTGGCCTCTGTGCCTTGGTGGTTAGTTCCCCCCGGCCAGGGCCGGGAGGATGTCGAGCACGTCGCCGGGCTTGATCACCGTGGAGGGGCCGCCGGTGTAGCGGATGTCTTCGTCGTTCAGGTAGATGTTCACGAAGCGGTGGAGCTTGCCATCCGCGCCGTACATCTGGCCCTTAAAGCCGGGGAAGCGGACGTCGAGGTCCTCCAGGACGTCGGCAACGGTTCCGCCGCTCGCCGCTACGGCCTTCTGGCCGCCGGTGAGCTTCTGGAGGACGGCGGTCACGCGGACCTGGATCGATGGTTGTTCGGTTGCTGTACTCATCGTGTCTCTCACTGGTGGGTGTCTGCGGAGCTGCCGAAGAAGATCCTGCGGCAGCCCCGTGCTGTTCGTGGTGGTGCGGCTCCGGCCTGTTACCCGCCGAAGGGCGCCTCGGCGTGGGGAATGGGCGATCCGCAGAAGACCTCGTAGTCGATCAGTTCCGTGATCGTCGGGTTGTCGCCACAGAGCGGGCATTCCGGGTCCCGCCTCACCTTGACGATGCGGAATTCCAACGAAAGCGCGTCGTAGAGCAGGAGGCGGTTCACCAGCGGCTCGCCGACATCGAGGATGAGCTTCAGGACCTCGGTCGCCTGGATGCTGCCGATTGTCGCGCACATCGCCCCGAGCACGCCGGCCTCGGCGCAGCTGGGGACCATTCCCGGCGGGGGCGGCGCTGGATAGAGGCAGCGGTAGCAGCCCTTGCCCGGGATGTAGGTGGTCGCCTGGCCGTCGAACATCAGGATCGATCCATCGATCAGCGGCTTGTTCAAGAGGTAGGCCGCGTCGTTCACCAGGTAGCGGGTCGCGAAGTTATCGGCGCCGTTAATGATGTAGTCATACTGCTCGATGATCCGGAAGGCGTTCTCGCTGTTGATCGGCTCTTCGTGGGTGACGACGTTGACGTTCGGGTTGTGGGAGAGGAGCCGGGCCTTGGCCGACTCCACTTTCGGCATGCCGATGCTCTCCGTGACGTGGAGGATCTGGCGCTGAAGGTTGGAGCGGTCGACGACGTCGAAGTCGACGATCCCGATCTTACCGACGCCGGCGAGGGCCAGGTAGAGGGCGACGGGCGAGCCGAGGCCACCCGCGCCGATGATCAGGGCGCTCGATTCGATGATCTTGCGCTGCCCGCTGGAGCCGACCTGGGGCATGATCAGGTGGCGGCTGTACCGTTCCACCATCTCCGCTGTGAGCGCGGTCGCTCCGCCGGCGAGGGCGGGGATGACGGCGAGTTCGTCGCCGTCTTTGAGCGCGGTCTTCTGGCCGGAGAGGTGTTCGATCTCCACCTGGTTCACGTAGACGTTGATGTGGCGGGCCAGCTTCCCCTCGCTATCAAGAAGCTGGGCGTGGAAGCCCGGGAACTGGGCGTCGAGATCGCCGAAGACCTCCTGGACCGTCCCTCCCGTCGCCTGGACGTGGGCACGATTGCCCACCAGGTGGCGGAAGGGCGTCGGGATGTAAACGTCGATGGTCATGGTTCCTCCTTGGGGACGGTTCGGTCCGAGTCCGGGCGGCGTAGCTTCGTTGCTTCCGAAAAAGGCTAGTGTTTACAGATTGACACTGAGGTAGCGCTCCCCCGTGTCGCACAGCATGGTGACGACAGTCTTACCGGCGCCGAGCCGGGTGGCCACTTTGTTCGCGGCGATGACGTTGGCAGCGGCTGAGATGCCGAGCAGGAGCCCCTCTTCGCGGGCCAGCCTGCGCGTCATCGCCAGCGCGTCCTTATCCTCGATGCGGATAACCTCGCTGTAGATCTCTCGGTCCAGCACGCCGGGCACGAAGCTGGCGCCGATGCCCTGGATGGCGTGCATGCCGGCCCGGCCGCCGCTGAGGACGGGTGAGCGCGCCGGTTCAACGGCGACGATGAGTACGCGGTCGCCGTAGGCCTCCTTGAGGCGGCGTCCGACACCGGTGACGGTGCCGCCGGTGCCAACGCCAGCGACAAAGGCGTCGATCCGGCCGCCCGTGGCTTCCATGATCTCCGGGCCGGTAGTCTGATAGTGGATCTCCGGATTGGCCGGGTTTTCGAACTGCTGGGGCATGAAGTACTCCTTATGCCGTTCGCAGAGCTGTTGAGCGGCGAAGACGGCCCCCGTCATCCCTTCGATCGCTGGCGTAAGGATAAGCTCCGCCCCGTACCGTTCGAAGAGCCGCCGACGCTCGACCGACATGTCCTCCGGCATGGCGAGGATGAGGTGGTACCCCTTGACGGCGGCGACGAGGGCGAGGCCGATGCCGGTGTTACCGGAAGTGGGCTCGACGATCGTCGCGCCGGGCTTGAGCCGGCCATCGCGTTCCGCCGCTTCTACCATTGCCAGGGCGATGCGGTCCTTCACGCTGCCGCCGGGGTTCAGGCTCTCCATCTTGCCCAGGACTTCGGCCGCGCCAGCCGGCACGACGCGATGGAGGCGGACGAGCGGCGTGGCCCCGATGAGTTCGAGGGCCGAATCCGCTATCAGCGGGCGTACGGTTGGGGCGTTCATATGATGTACCGCCCGCCCGCCGCCTGGGGCTCCCGTTCAAGGAGCGCGGCGACGGAGTACTCGCGCAGGATGTCGGTGGTCGCGTCGCGGATGCGCTCCCAGATCTCGCGCTGACCGCACTGGTGAGGGTGGTCGGTTATGTCGGGCGGGTCATCGAGCCAGCCGACAGGGGAGAGACTCCCTTCCAGCGCCTGGATCACCTCGAACACGCTGATCTGGCCAGGGTCACGGAGGAGCTCGTGCCCGCCTGAAGGGCCACGGACAGAACGAATGAAGCCCGCTTTGCGGAGGATGGTGAGGAGCTGATCGAGGTACTGCTCGGGGATGTGACGGCGAAGGGCGATCTCCGAGGATTGCAGCGGCCCCCGGCCGTAGTTGCCGGCCAGCTCAATCAGGGCGCGAAGGCCATAGTCGCTGCGAGTGGAGACGCGCATGGATGCCTGTCCGGACTGGTTCCCCGCGCCGGCGAACCGGTGAACGAGAAAGTCGAGTGAATGTGTCAACAATCTTAGCCGGGGACCGGCGGCGGGCGCAAGCGGCGGTGCAGTGGAGCCGAACCGCCATCGGGAACGAGCGCTGGAGGCCGCCTCAAGGTACACACGCGCTACCAATCTGGTACACATCAGGGAGGATGCCATGCGAACCAACATCGAGATCGACGACCGGTTGATGGCGGAAGCGATGGAGGCCTGCGGCCTGGCGACGAAGCGGGCCGTCGAGGCGTTGCTGAACGCTCATCCGTTTGCAGGCCAGCCGCGCACTGCGGGATCTGCGGGGGACGGTCAAGTGGACTGGTGACCTTGAGGCCCGTGGCTGATCATCCCGACACCGACCAACCCGAGACATGCGGGGCCACTTCACGGCGCCCTGACCGGATACACACGTGTTACGATGCGGGTACACACAGGAAGGGCAGTCGCATGCGCACCAACATCGAGATCGACGACACCCTGATGGCGGAAGCGCAAGCAGCCCTCGGATGCCGTACAAAGAAGGAGACGGTGGAGACGGCTCTGAAAACGATCTTGCGACTGCGCCGTGAACTCGAAATCCTGGATCTCGTCGACCCAGAGACGTTCTGGCCGGGCTACGACCCTGAGGAAGACGAGATTCTGCCTGAGGCTGCGTGGGACCGTGGCCCCAGCGCTCGCTGACTCGGCAATCTGGATCGACCATTTCAACGACCGGCTAACCCCCGAGGTCGGGCTGCTTCGCGACGCGGCAGGCACGGGAACGATCATCGTTGGCGACCTGGTGATGATGGAGATCCTTCGGGGCGTTCGAAACGAATACCAGTACCGCCGGATCCAGCTTGCCCTCCTTGCGTTCCAGCAGCGCGACCTCGCGAGCCGAGAGATTCTCCTCAAGGCGGGAGACAATTACCGTTTCCTCCGAGCGCTCGGCTTCACCGTCCGGTCTGTCGTCGATTGCATCATCGCGACCTACTGCATCGAGCACCGTCTGCCGCTCCTCCACTCGGACCGCGACTTCGACCCGTTCGAACAACACCTCGGCCTGCGCGTCGTCCGGTAGCGGGGACAGAGAAGAGCACCCACCGTCTTGCAGGGGCTCTTTCCTTCGAACCTGGAGCGGGCATAGTCACCCGGCAGTTCGCACGCTCATTTTCACCCGGCAGCGACACGCCGAACGGCCGGGTTCCTCCCTGTAGCCTGTCTGCTATCCTCCGAAACGTGCCCGCCTCCACCGTTCAAGAGTCACCCGCCGGGGCGGAGCCAGAGCTACGATTACGAGGCCTGAACGGCCAACTCGCACTCGCCATCGCCAGCGTCTTTGCGCCGCTGAACTCTTCGATGCTGGCCGTCGCGCTCCCTTCCATCCGCCGCGATCTCTCCGTCGGCGTCGGCTCCGTCACGATCCTCGTCAGCGCCTACCTGATCGCCGTCGCGGTCTGCCAGCCGGCGGGCGGCCGGATCGGCGATGCCTTCGGGCACCTCCGCACGATCCGGGTGGGGATCGTCGTCCTTATCCTCTTCTCCGTAGCCTCGGCCTTCGCCTGGGACTTCCCGTCGCTCGTCGCCATGCGTTCGCTCCAGGGGATCTCGGCCGCGTTGATCATGCCGAACGCCTCAGCCTATCTGCGCAAGACCGTGGACGTGGAACGGTTGGGCGAAGTGCTCGGTATGAACGGCGCGGTTATATCGGCGGGTGCGGCGTTTGGGCCGGTCGTCGGTGGCCTTCTTCTCGCTGTCGGAGATTGGCGCTGGCTCTTCGCCATCAACCTGCCGCTCGGCCTTCTCAGCCTCCTTCTTATCCTCCGCCTGCCCATGGACACGGGGCGAGGGCGAAGCTTCCTCACGCTCGACACCATCTCTCTGGCCGCGCTCCTGGCCTGGTTTACGGGGATCACGCTGATCGGGAATTCGCTGCGGCTGGGAATCCCGGCGCTCACGCTGGTCGCATTCCTCCTGTTCGCGGCGGGCACGGTAGTGTACGGCGCGCGCTACCGCCGGAGCGGTACAGGCGTAGTCGATCTCAAGCTGTTTCAGCGAAGGAACTATGCCGTGGCGGCGGCCGGGACCGCACTGACGAACGTGGTGATGTACACCACGCTCATCGCCATGCCCCTCTACTTCCGCGAGATCAAAGGTCTTGGCGATGGCCTGATCGGTCTCTCCTTGCTGGCGATGAGCGCCGCCATGGTCATCATCTCGCCGTTCTCAGGGCTGCTTTCCGACCGGCTCGGGGCCCGGCCGCTGATGGCGGCCGGCGGCGTCTGCCTGGTTGCCTCGCCGATAGGTCTCGCCTTCGCCGTTGGCAACGCGCCGCTCGGCGTGATCCTCGGGTTTCTCTTGCTCATCGGCCTGGGGATGGGATTTATCTCCGCCCCGCAATCGGTGATGGCGCTCCAGGCGATTCCCCGCGATCTCGCGGGGATGGCCTCCGGTACGTACTCGATGATGCGCTACGTGGGTTCGGTGGCGGGCGCCGCGTTGATCGCCGGGATGCTCGGAAGCCGGGCGACGACGGGCGAATTCGCGGCGTTGTTCGCCGTCCTGGCGGCCGTGGGCGTTGCCAACTGCATCGCTGGCGGCTTCGCCCGGCCGCTTGGCCCGGCCGAGGCTCTTACCCCGCTCAACCCCGTTGTCGCCGCGGCCGCTCGCGAAGGATGACGCGTAGCGGTCTCAATCCTGGGCGGCGAGGGCGACGAACGCCCGGCGGGGCAGGGCCGAGGGGAGCGTAATCACGGTCGAGCCGCCATTCCCGTACAGCGAACGGATGCCTGCCAGGTCGTCGTCGGTCAGGCTCCGGCGTTGTAGCCCTTTCGTGAGCGAGGTGCTCATCACGCTTCCCTGGGCGGTGGAGTGGAAGAGCCCAAGGACGTGCCCCATCTCATGCAGAGCGTTGCTCCAGAGATCGTAGGAGTCCGCCGGGGTGATCGGCAGGTCCGACCAAGTGTAGCTGCTGTTGAAGGTGATGGTGGCGGCGCTCACCCGTGCGACGCCGTCGACAAGTTCCGTATTCGCGAAGTCGATGCAGGTGAAGGCGAGGATCGCGGGATTGAGGCCGTTCGCCTTCCAGGCCAGGGTGACGAAACCGTGGTCCGTGAAGCCGCTGCAGCTGGTCGGATCGGTGGTAGTGGTCTCCGTGGTCGCTCCTTCCCAGCGGAAGTGAAACCGCTGGCCGGTGGCGACGCTCCAGGTATCGGCGGCGAATTGGGCGGCGAGGGTGAGGTTCAGCC
>CAZQCR010000031.1:0-20133 GCA_964591745.1 uncultured Anaerolineaceae bacterium | reverse complement strand
GTGGCCGCGGCGGCTCCAGACCGTTAAGCTAGCTCCAACATGACGCTTTCCGACGCCTTCGGCCGGCCCCTTCGTGACCTTCGTATATCCGTCACGGACCGCTGCAACTTTCGCTGCACGTATTGCATGCCGCGTGAAGTCTTCGGACCGGGCTACCAGTTCCTCAACCGGACGGAGCTGCTCTCCTACGAAGAGATCGAACGGCTCGCGAGGATCTTCGTGGCCCACGGCGTGGAGAAGATCCGGATCACGGGTGGCGAACCCCTCGTCCGCCGCGACCTCTCTTCGCTCATCGGGAAGCTCGCCCACATTCCCGGGCTGAAGGACCTGACGCTGACGACGAACGGCTCGCTGCTCGACCGCCAGGCCCGGGACCTGTGCGAGGCTGGCCTGAGCCGGATCACGGTCAGCCTGGATTCGCTCGACGACCCGATTTTCAAGCAGATGAACGATGTCGGTGTGCCGGTGGGGCAGGTGCTGGCCGGAATTGAGGCGGCCCAGGCGGCCGGGCTCGCGCCGATCAAGGTGAACGCGGTCATCGAAAAAGGCGTCAATGATCACACGATGGTCGAGCTCGCCCGCCATTTCCAGGGTACCGGCGTCATCCTTCGCTTCATCGAATTCATGGACGTAGGGAACACTAACGGCTGGCGCATGGAGCGCGTGGTCACGCTCCGCGAAATGGTGGAGATCATCGACCGCGAACTGCCCATCGAACCAGTGGAGGCGAACTACCGGGGCGAAGTCGCGAAGCGCTGGCGGTATCGCGATGGCAGCGGCGAGATCGGCTTCATCAGCTCGATCAGCCAGCCGTTCTGCGGCGATTGCACACGCGCTCGGCTTTCGCCGGAAGGTGAGCTGGTGACCTGCCTGTTCGGTTCGAAAGGTCACGACTTTCGCACCCTCCTTCGCGAAGGGCGGAGCGACGACGAGATCGCGGCCTTCCTGGCCAGCGTCTGGCGCGTTCGCGACGACCGCTACTCCGAGTTGCGGAGCGAGGCGACGATCGGGCTTCGCAAGGTCGAAATGTCGCACATCGGCGGCTGACAGGGGCCGCTACGGGGCCGGGTCGGGTGGCTGGGGAAAGACGAACGTCGCCATCAGCCCGTTGTGATCGCTGACGTAGAGTGGACGTCCATCCGGCAGGAGCACGGGTGTATCGCCGAACACCTGGACGCTCGCTGGAAGCCAGCCCGGCGTCATCAGGTAGTCCGAACGGGCGGTCACGGGTGGCTGTTCTCCAACCACCGAGGCCCGGCAGCAGGTGACGATCGGCTGGTCGCCAAAGACATCGAACAGGCCCACATTCCGGTAGAACTGATATGTCGGGGCAGCGGCGGGGTCGCTCTGGCCAACCATGACGATGGCGGGGCCACGGCCCCTGTGCGTGCTCACCCAGACGGCGAAGTTCGCCGCCTGCGCCTGGCGGACGGCGTCGCCCCCGCCTGTGAGGTGGGTAATGAAGATATCGATCTCGCCCACCGAGGCTGGACCTTTGACGACGACGTGGAGGGCCGACCGCACCTCACCCGATTCGGATGTCTTCGGGTTGAGGAGCGTGGGCGTGGAGCGCAACACGGGGAAGCGACTGCCCTTCACGAGGATGAGTTCGCCCTCTTCGAAGCCGGCCTTCTTCACCAGCTCCTCGGCGTCCTCCCGGCTGATGGCCAGCGGGAAGTGGGGATTGGCCCGGAGGTACTGGGCCTCCATCTTCAGCTCCTTCTGGAGCCGGGAGACAGCCGAACCGTGTGCCCGCGTCCATGAGGCTTCGTTGAAGCCGACGATATCCGGGTCGAAGGCCTTGAGCTGTTCGATCAGGGCGTCGAGCCGGGCGTCGTAGGTTTCGTCGGCTTCGCGTTTCTCAGCGTCCACGGCGAGCGGGCTGAGGAGGTTGATGAAGGCGACCTTCAGCTCCTTCGGGGCCTCCGGCGTCTCGCTGGCGATGGCGGACGGCTCTGGCGACTGCGTCGCCTGGGGCGTCCCGGTCGCGTGCTGGGGCGGCTCTCCGCCGCTGCCGCAGGAGATGGCGAAGCCCGCAACGAGCAACACGAAGGTGGCCACGATCGCCGTCAGAGGTCGCCACATTATTGACAACCCCGGCCGCACACTGCTTCACTGGCTGTCACAGGCGACGACGGAGACGAGTAACCCCGCCAGTCCCAATCAGCGAGCCCCGTACGGTGCGAGGGGGCATGGGCACACCGGGCGAAGATCCCTCCCGAGCTTCCGGCCGAAAACGCCCCGGCGTGAGTAGACCCGGACGGATGCCAACCGTTAGCAGGGGCAGGCGCGTGATGGCGCGCCGCGAAGCGCCCGCCCGCAGGGGTGGGAAACAGGGTGGTACCGCGGGCTCGCACGCTCGTCCCTGGTCCGGGGACGGGCGTTTTCTTTTGCGCCACCGCTGCCGGTCGTGCGTCCTTCATTACATATCTATACGGCCAGCGGGCTCCGCTGGTTGCATCCCGGCGAATTTTCGCCGGGGAAAGGCGGCGACCATGTTCAAAGCAGTCGATTCCCGTGTCAGCTTTCCGGAGCTGGAAGAGCGCATCCTCGCCTTCTGGAAGACGCACGACGTCTTCCGCCGCAGCGTCGAAGAGCGCCCCGCTGAGAAGCTCTTCACCTTCTACGAAGGACCACCCACCGCCAACGGCCGCCCCGGCATCCACCACGTGCTCTCCCGCGTCTTCAAGGACCTTATCCCACGCTATAAGACGATGCAGGGCTACCGCGTGCCACGCAAGGCCGGCTGGGACACGCACGGCCTTCCTGTGGAACTGGAGGTCGAAAAGAGGCTCGGCCTCAAGAGCAAGCAGGCGATCGAAGAGTTCGGGATCGCGCAATTCAACGCCGAGTGCAAGGCCAGCGTCAGCCTCTACGTCGACGAATGGACGCGCCTGAGCGAGCGGATCGCCTTCTGGGCCGACTTCGATCACCCCTACGTCACCTGGCACAACGACTACATCGAGACGTGCTGGTGGATCTTCAAGCAGATGTGGGAGCACGGCGGCGTGTACCAGGACTACCGCGTCACGCCCCACTGCCCGCGCTGCGGCACCAGCCTGAGCGACCACGAAGTGGCCCAGGGGTACGAGGACGACACCGCGGACCCGAGTGTCTACGTGAAGTTCGGAGTCGTCCAAGACGAGTGGGCGCGCTTGGGGCATCCGCAGGTTGCGAAGGAGTCGGGCGAGGTGATCTCCCTCGTCGCCTGGACCACGACACCGTGGACCCTCCCGGGCAACGTCGCCGTTGCCGTGAAGGCTGACGCAGACTACGGCGTTTACGAACTGGCTACAGGCGAACAGGTTGTCGTGGCCACCGCGCTCGCAGAAACGGTTCTCGGCCTCGCCGCCGTGCCGCGACTAGTCATCCGCGGCAGCCGACTGCTTGGACTGCAGTATGAGCCGCTCTACCGGCCCGAAACGCTGGATCTCTCAAACATGAAGAGATTTGAACGAGGAATACCGGTCGACACCAACTTCGACTACATCCCCTTGCAGGAGGACGCCGCGGAAGCAAAGGCCATTGATACGATGATGGCTCGGCTCACGCCGTTGCGACCGGGGGATGAGATCCCGCCGCGACGAGTCGTGCCAGCGCAGTTTGTCTCGCTCGACGATGGAACCGGCATTGTGCATATTGCCCCAGCTTTCGGCGCTGAAGACTTCGAGCTCGGTCGCCGCGAACTCCTCCTTTTCGCCCAGCCGGTGGACCTGCGGGGCGTCATGGCCGAGGGCCTGCCCGGCGCCGGCAAGTTCGTCAAGGACGCCGACAAGGACGTCGTCCGCGACCTCACGGAGCGTGGGCTGCTGCTGAAGAGCGGGACGATCAAGCACACCTACCCGTTCTGCTGGCGCTGCCACACGCCGTTGCTCTACTACGCCAAGCCGAGCTGGTACATCAACACGCGGAGCAAGAAGAAGTCGCTGCTCGAAGGCAACCAGCAGATCAACTGGTATCCAGAGCACCTGAAGAACGGCCGCTTCGGCAACTGGCTGGAGAACAACGTGGATTGGGCGTTCAGCCGCGAGCGGTACTGGGGCACGCCCCTTCCGTTCTGGGTTTGTGAGGACACTGAGGACGCCGACGGCGCGACGAGGCCCGGCTGCGGTCAGGTTACATGCGTCGGCAGCGTTTCGGACCTTCGGAAGTGGGCGGTCGATGCGGAGAAGGCCGCCAGCCTCACGGATCTACATCGACCGTACATTGACGAGATACTGATCCATTGCCAGCAGCCATGGCCCGAACTCGTGGAGTCTAAGGATGGCACTGAAGAAGAGGTCAGCTGTCGAGGAATCGCCCGGCGCGTGCCCGAGGTGGCCGACGCCTGGTTCGATAGCGGAGCTATGCCCTACGCCCAGTGGCACTACCCCTTCGAGAACGTCGCGGAGTTCGAGCGATCCTTCCCCGCAGACTACATCTGCGAAGCGATCGACCAGACGCGCGGCTGGTTCTACACGCTCCACGCGGAGGCGACGATGCTCAAGGCGGCGGAGGCCGTGCCCGAGGGGATCAGCTTCAGGAACGTCATCTGCCTCGGCCACATCCTCGATGAGCAGGGCCGGAAGATGTCGAAGCACATCGGCAACGTGGTCGCGCCCTGGGAGGTGATCGACCTTCACGGCGCGGACGCGACCCGCTGGTACATGTACGCCGCCAGCCCGGCCGGTTCGCCCCGCCGCTTCAGCGCCCGGCTGGTGGAAGAGGGGCTGCGCCAGTTCCTCCTGACCCTCTGGAACACCTACAGCTTCTTCGTCAGCTACGCGAACATCGACGAGGCCGACCCGCGCACGCCGCCCACCGGGGCGGTACCCGAGATCGATCGCTGGCTACTGAGCGAGCTGAACGCCCTCATTCTCAAGGTGACGGCCGAACTCGAAGCGTACGACCCGACGGACGCCGCGCGGGCCATCCAGGAGTTCGTGGACGACCTCTCGAACTGGTACGTCCGGCGTTCACGGCGGCGTTTCTGGCGGGGCGTGAGCGAAAGCGACAGCGACAAGCAGAGCGCCTACCACACGCTCTGGACGGCGCTGGTGACGCTTTCGAAGCTGCTCGCGCCGTTCACCCCGTTCATCGCCGAGGAGCTCTGGCAGAACCTCGTCCGCTCGATCGACGCGGAAGCGCCGGAGAGCGTCCACCTCGCGGGATGGGCCACGCTTGTGCCGCTCGACCCCAAGCAGCACCCGTTCTCTCTGAACCCACTAACGTACGTGTACTCAGATCCAGATACTGGCGAGACGCACGACCCAACTCCGCACTTCACCGACCCGGCACTCATGGAACGGATGCAGGCAGTCAAGCGAGTCTGTTCTCTAGGCCGAGCAGCACGATCGAAAGCCGGGCTGAAGGTCCGACAGCCCGTACAGAGCGTCTTGTTCAAGGCACCCGCGACATCGGTCACGAGGTTGGTTCTGAACCACCATCGAGAGATGATTTTGGAAGAGTTGAACGCAAAAGAGATCGTTGGGATTGGTTCGCCATCGTCGAACGCTCAGTCGCACTTGCCCTTTGTCGATGTCGCCGTCGTGGGCGAAGTCGTGGTGAAGCCCAACCTGCCCGTCCTCGGGCCGAAATTCGGTGCGAAGCTCGGCGCGATCCGCGCCGCCCTCGCGAAGCTGCCCGGCCACGAGGTCGAGGACGCCCTTCGCCGGAACGGCAGCGTCGAACTGGCCGAAGCGGGCGTCACCCTCGAACGGGATGACCTTCTCCAGCCCGAATTCGTGGCGAAGGCGGGGTACGCCGCCGCCAGCGAATCCGGGTACACGGTGGCGATCACGACGACCCTGACGCCCGAGCTTGAGGACGAAGGGCTGGCCCGCGAACTCGTCCGACGCATCCAGGACATGCGCCGGGAGGCGGGCTTCGCCCTCGCCGACCGGATCACGGTCTGGTATAGCGGCGGAGTCGATCTCGCCCGCGTGATGGGCTCCCACGGCGGCTACATCCGCGCCGAAACGCTGAGCACGGAGCTGGTGGAAGGCGCGCCGCCCGCGGACGCGTTCACGGCCGAACACGACCTGGAGGGCGTCACGGCGACGCTCGCCGTACGCCGTAACCGTTAACGCCGCCCAGGCGTCCGTATACTGGCTGTGTGGCAGAGGCCGAATCGGATGAACTCACCAGGATCGAGCCCGGCTGGGACCTGGTCGAGGGCGTCCTGGTGAAGCGGACGAAAGGTAATCGAAGCGCCTTCGTAGGGACCACGATCGGGACCTTGATTGGCGTCCACGCACGGGCGACGGGCCTGGGCAAGGTGTTTGGCGCGAGCGCCGGATACCAGGACCCGGAGCTGGATGACAGCCGCCTGTGGTTCCCGGATGTGTCCTACGTCTCCGCGGAGCGCCTCTGCGGTGGCATCCCCAAACGCTGGGCCGCATTCCCGCCCGACCTGGTGGTCGAGGTCGTCTCGCCGAACGACGAGGCGGACGAGGTCCAGCAGAAGGTTGGCCAGTGGCTGGCTGGCGGAGTCCGTCTCCTCTGGGTGGTCTACCCGGAGGCACGCGAGGTGGTGGCGCACCACCCCGACCGCAGCTCCCAGGCGTTCGTGATGGGCGAAGAGCTGAGCGGCGAGGACGTGCTTCCCGGCTTCCGCCTGGCCGTGGTGGACGTGTTCGAGGGGCTGTAAGCCCGGCGTGTAACTGGTATATTCCTCGTGTGGCCGAGAGTTGGGAAGTTGGTGAAACACGTTTCCTCGGTCTGAGGAAGCGCCCAGCGCTCGCGCTCGCTGCGGTGTTGGCCGGTGGCGTGTGTGCGGCCCTCGTCCTCCTGGTGACCGGGGTTATCCCGTTCACCCCGCTGGTCGGCATCCTCCTCGGCTTCGCCGCCCTGTTCGTGCTTGCTCCCATCGGCCTCTTCTCGCGCCACCACCGCTCGGTAGCCGCCAGCATCATGGCCGCGGCAGACGACCCCCGCAGGCGCTGGTAAGCGAGCCCGACGACGAGATCCGCTCCCTCGCGGTCGCGGCTCGGTCGCTCCTACCGTCTCTCGTCTACCTAATGGCCGTGGGACGCTTCCATCGCTTTCTTGTGGTCGGCGATCACCTTTGCCGCCTGCTGGCCGGGCACTTCGCCGTAGTGGTCGAACTCGAGTTCGAAGGCTCCCCGGCCCTGGGTGATGGAGCGCAGGTCCGCGGCGTAGCGCTGGACCTCGGCGAGCGGCACCTCGGCATCGACGACGCTGACGTGGCCGTCGGGATTGATCCCGTGGATCTTCGCCCGCTTGGTGTTCAGGTCGCTGACGACGTCGCCGGCGTGGTCTTCTGGGGCGAAGACACGGATGTTCACGATCGGTTCGAGCAGTGTGGGCCCGGCGGCGGCGACCGCCTCCTTGAGGGCCTGTGAAGCGGCGAGCTTGAAGGCCATCTCGCTGGAATCGACCGGGTGGTGCTTGCCGTCGGTGAGGACGACTTCGCAGTCCGTCAGTTCGTAGCCGGCGACGACGCCGTCCTTCGCCGTCTCCATGATCCCCTTCTCGACGGCCGGGATGAACTCCCGCGGGACCGCGCCGCCAACGACGCGGTCGCTGAACTTGAGGCCAGAGCCGCGCGCCCCCGGGAGGATATCGATGGTCACCCGGCCGTACTGGCCGTGGCCGCCTGTCTGCTTCTTGTGGGTGTAGTCGGCGCTCGCCTTCTTGCCCACGGTCTCGCGGTAGGGCACGCGGGGCAGGGCGAGTTCAACGTCGATATTGAACTTGCGCTTCAGGCGTTCGACGGTCACTTCGAGGTGGGCGTCGCCTAGCCCGGCGAGGATGACTTCGCCGCTCGAAGGGTCGCGGCTTAACCGCAGGCCCGGGTCTTCTTCCACCAGCCGCGCCAGGCTTGGGCCGAGCTTATCGACGCCGGCCTTGGAGGTTGGGTGGACGGCCATGCTGTGCACCGGGCTGGGGAAGGCGATCTCGGGTAGGGTGTACGGCTTCTCCTTCGCGGCCAGGGTGTCGCCAGTGGTCGTGCTCACGAGCTTGGCGACGACGCCGATGTCCCCGGCCTGGAGCTGGGTCACGGGCTCCTGGTCCTTGCCGCGCTGGACGTAGAGGGTCCCGAGCCGCTCATCCGCCTGCTTGCCCACGTTCCAGAGGTGCGAATCGGCGTTGACGGTGCCGTTCATCACGCGGATGTAGGTGAGGCGGCCAACGTAGGGATCGGCGGCGGTCTTGAAGACGAGGACGGCGACCGGCCCGGCGGGGTCGGCTGTCAGGTCTTCGTGGCCGTTGTGCTCCCATCCCCGGTCCGCGGGCGAGGGGCCGCTGAAGGCGATGTTGTGCAGCAGCTGGCGGACGCCGATGAGCCGTGCCGCCGAAGCGCAGGCGACGGGGATGATCAGGCCGTGGTCCAGGGCGTCGTGGAGCACGCTGCGCAGCTCATCCTCGCTCAGCGTCTCGTCCGCGAAGTACTTGGCCATGAGGTCTTCGTCGGTCTCGACGATCGCCTCGATCAGGGCCGCGCGGAGCGTTTCCGCCTCCTCCTGGAGGTCGCCCGGGATATCGGCCTCTTCTCCCTTCTCACCGACGTAGGCCTTCATGTGGAGAAGGTCGACGACGCCGTTAAAACTGTCGTGTGAGCCGATCGGGATCTGCAGTGGCGCCACACGGCTGCCCCAGCGGGCCTGGCAGGTGGCCAACACGCCTTCGAAGTTCGCGTTCTCTCGGTCCATCCGGTTGACGACGATCATCCGCGGCAGCTTCCAGCGTTCGGCGATGTTCCAGGCGCGGTCTGTGCCCACCTCTGGCCCGGAGACCGCATCGACGACGAGGAGGGCGAGGTCGGCCGCGGAGGCGCCGCAAATCACCTCGGAGACGAAGTCGGCGTAGCCCGGCGTATCGATGAGGTTGATCTTGCGGTCCTCCCACGCCAGGGGCAGGAGTGACATGTTGAGGCTGAACCGGCGCTTGTGTTCGTCTTCGTCATAGTCCGAAACCGTGTTCCCGTCCTGGATTGAGCCCATCCGGCTGACGGTGCCGCTGACGAAGAGCGAGGCTTCGGCGAGTGTCGTCTTCCCGACGCTGCCATGACCCATGAGGACGACGTTACGGATATCGGCGGTGTTGAAGACTTTCAAAGCGGGACCCCTCCATCGGACTGTAGTAGATAGCTGGGATAGGCCTGGTCGATTCTACGGGCCAGCAGGGAGGCGTCTCAAGGACGCGTGCGGAGTTGTCATGATCGGCCGCATCGCGCGTCAAGCGGCGTCGCGCTTGCGGGCGAGGCTGCGTTCGCGCCACGGACATGCGGCGCGTACACTCGACCAACTTTCGCACGGATGTTCGCCGTGGTTCGCCGCACCTACGTCGCCCTCGATATCGAAACCACGGGTCTTGACCTTGAAACGGACCGCATCACCGAAGTGGGCGCGGTCCGCTTCGACGACTCCGGCCAGGAAGTCGAGACGTTCCAGACGCTGGTGAACCCCGGCCGCGAGATCCCGCGTTTCATCGAACAGATGACCGGGGTGACGAACGAGGCCGTCGCCTCCGCCCCAACGATCGACCTGCTCGCTGCGCGGATCAGCGCGTTCCTCGGCGATGACCTTGTCGTGGGCCAGAACATCGGCTTCGATCTCGCCCGGCTGCGGAAGGCGGGCGTCGCGATTGGAGCGGCCGCGCTGGATACCGCGGAGCTTTCGCGGCTGCTCCTTCCCGGGCGGCAGGCTCGGGGCCTGGCAGACCTGGCGGCGACGCTCGGCGTCGAGGCGACCGACCATCATCGCGCGCTGCCGGATGCGCGGACGGCGGCGGCCATTTTCGTCGCCTTGAAGCGCCAGGCAGCGACGCTCGACCCTGCTGTCCGCTTGCAGCTCGCCCGGCTCGTTTCCCTGAGCGACCTGGCCCTGAGCGAAGTGATTGCCGGGGAGAGTTGGGGCGACATGGCAGCGGGCGAACGGGCCCTGCCGACGGTCCGTCCGGCGCCGGGCTACCCGGCGCTCTCGAAGGCCGAGTCGGTGACGCCGACGCGGCCGGAGGCGGTACGGGCCGTCTTCGCCGCCGCCTCGCGGGCCTTCGATGGCTACGAAGAGCGAACGGAACAGGCGGACATGGCGGAGGCCGTCCGTTCGGCCATGAGCGACGGTGGCCACTGGATGGTCGAGGCTGGAACGGGCGTCGGGAAGTCGCTGGCGTACCTCGTGCCGGCGGCCCTCCACGCGCTGGCGAACGGCGAGCGAATCGTAATTTCGACGAACACGATCAACCTCCAGGAACAGCTCTTCGGCAAGGACATCCCCGCTCTGCGCAGGATGCTGGTGGCGGCGGGGGTCATTCAATCTGAAGGTGACCTCCGCGCTTCGCTCCTGAAAGGCCGCTCGAACTACCTTTGCCTGCGCCGCTGGACGGCGAGCTACGCGGCGAACCTGGGCGACCCCGATTTCTCGCGGCTGGCCGCCTCGATGCTCCTCTGGCTCCCGCAGACTGAGACGGGCGACCGCGCGGAGCTGAACTTCGACCACAACGACTGGCTCACCTGGCAGCGCTTTTCGGCCCAGGATGCGGACTGCCTGGCGCGGCCGAATTCGTTCGTGAAGGAGGGCAACTGCTTCCTCCAGCGGGCGCGGAAGACGGCTGAAAGCGCGCACATCATCATCGCCAACCACGCCCTCTTGCTGGCTGATGTGGCCTCAGGTGGGAGCGCGCTGCCCGCCTACGACCACCTCGTGATCGATGAGGCGCACAACCTTGAGGACCAGGCGACGCAGCAGTTCGGGGGGAGCGTCAGCCGCCGGCAGCTAGCGGATGCGCTGGAGCAGATCCATCGCCCACGGCGCGGCGACCAGCGCGAAGGAGGGGTGGTCACGCTCCTGAAGGCCTTCGAGCCGGGTGCGGCACGGCTGGCCGGGGAGGCGCTGGAAGGGGCAGTGGTGGCCGCGAACCGCTGCCTCGGCCCGTTCTTCGAAGGGCTCGCCGCTTACCTCGGGCGAAACGAGGACGACCGCGTCCTGCTCGACCGGTCGCTGCGCGCTCAGCCCGGCTGGATTGTCCCGGAGAAGGCGTGGGGTGAGCTGAACCGCGCCCTGCTCGATGTCCAATCGCGGGCTGCCTTCGCCGCGAAGACGGTCGTGGATTCGGCGCCGGTGGAGGCGCCCGACGCCATCGCCGCCGAGATAGAGACGGCCGCTCGCAAGGCTGAGGAGTCACGCACCCTGCTCGACCGGATCCTCGGCGCGCACGACGACGCGACGATCACCTGGCTGGCCCGCGAACGCGACGGCACCGGCTCGGTGAACGCCGCCCCGCTGGACGTCGGCCCGACGCTCTGGGAGAACCTCTTCATGAAGAAGCGGACGGTGGTGATGACGAGCGCGACGCTTTCGGCCGGGGGGAGCATGGACTACACGGCACGCCGCCTCGGGCTGGAAGGGCCGCGCACGCTCCAGCTCGGCTCTCCGTTCGATTACGAGCGAGCGACCCTGCTGACGGCGTTCACGGATGTCCCGGAGCCGAATGACCCGGCGTATCTCGACGCGGTGACAGCGGCGATCGTGAAGCTGGCGCAGGCCTCTGAGGGCCGGGCACTGGCGTTGTTTACCTCACACGCGGCGCTCAAGCGGGTGGCGGAGAAGGCCCGCCCGGAGCTTGAGCGCGCGGGCATTACCGTCCTCGCGCAGGGGGTGGATGGCACGCCACGCCAGCTTACGGAGGCGCTGGTCCGCGAGCCACGCACGGCGCTCTTCGGCACGTCGAGCTTCTGGGAAGGGGTCGATATTCGGGGTGAGGCGCTCTCCATGCTGATCATCGCGAGGCTGCCCTTTGCCGTCCCGACGGACCCGGTCTACCGGGCACGTTCCGAACAATACGACAACCCCTTCGGCCAGTATTCGTTGCCCTCGGCGATCCTGAAGTTCCGCCAGGGCTTCGGAAGGCTGATCCGCGACCGGGAGGACCGTGGGGTCGTCGCCGTCCTGGACCGCCGGATCTACGAGAAGCGTTACGGGGAGGACTTCATCGCCGCCCTGCCGAGATGCACGCGCTTCCGGGGAGACATGGCCGCGGTCGCGAGCCGGGCGCGGGAATGGCTGGCGCCGTGACTATCGAGCCCTCGGCGTTCCCTCTTTCGGGGAAGCGCGCGCGCCTGGAGTACGCAGGGGGCGGCCGCGAGGGCGTTGCCTCGCGCGTTGAGTTGCGCGTGGTTCGCGTGGCCGATAGCGCTCTGGCGGGCCTGGTGACGCTCGAAGTCGAGGCCGACGCGCTGGTGGTCCGAGCGTTGTGCATCGAAAGCGCGTTCCGGAGCTACGGGCTCGGCTCCGAGTGCGGGGCGCTCTTGCGAGGTTATGCCGAACAGGGCCCCTGGACGGTCCTGCGCGCGTCTGCGGCTCCCAACCTCGGCCTCTCGGCCTACTTCTGGACGCGGATGGGGCTGCACCCACTTCATGGGGAGGGACCCGATGGCGGCATCTGGTTCGAGCGGTCCGTTAGCGGAATCGCCGAAGAGTAGAGCGCCCAAAACTGGTCAGGCCCGGGGCCAGGTCGCCCAGTTTCGTGCAACTCGCCGAGTTCAGGCGCGACTTCATTGCAATCAACCTGATCCTCAGGAAGAATGCGCGGAACACACTGGACGGTTGGCCAGTCTGAGGCACCGCGGGGTGTGGCGGCGCAGGGTGGTACTGGCAAGGCGGCCGGTGGAAGGAGGGAGTGCTCATGCGGGCCTACATCATTCGGCGGCTTCTCATCTTGCCCGTCATGCTCGTCCTCATGTCGCTCATCCTCTTCCTGTTGCTCTTCATTCGGCCGGGGAACGCCTCGCTCTCGGTCGTCGGCGGCTTCAACGATGCTGGGCGCGCCGAGGAATTTGAGAAATCGCTCGGCCTGGACCGGCCCTGGTACGTCCAGTATGGCGACTGGCTGTTCGACGCCGCCCGGGGTGACCTCGGCAAGTCGCTCAAGCCGCCTCGCCAGTCCGTAACGAGCCAGATTCAGGAAAGGGTGGGGACCACGGTCGAAATCGGGCTTCTGACAATCCTGCTCTCTGGCGTCATCGGCATCTCCGTCGGAATCATCTCCGCTATCAAGCGCAACAACTGGCTGGACTACGTCTTACGCGTCACGACGATCGCCGGTATATCCGTGCCGAACTTCTGGATCGCCACGCTCGTCGTGACGCTCCCGGCGAGATGGTGGAGCTGGACGCCGATTTCGCGAGACTATGTGAAGTTCTCCGAGAACCCGATTGAGAACCTGCAGATTCTGATCTGGCCGGCACTCGTCCTCTCCATCGGTAGCTCTGCATACGTCGCCCGGATCGTTCGGTCGTCGATGTTGGAGACCCTTTACTCCGACCATGTCCGGACAGCGCGGGCCAAAGGCCTGCATGAGCGCGCCGTGATCATCCAGCACGTCTTCCGTAGCTCGCTGGTGACGTTGATCACGGTGCTCGGCTTGCAGTTCGGCACCATCCTCGGCGGCTCCGTCATCGTCGAGCAGATATTCACGGTGCCCGGGCTCGGGCTGCTCACCTTCGAAGCCGTTCTGACTTCGGACTACATCCTCCTGCTGGGGGCGATGATGCTCTTCGTCATCGTTTTCCTGCTCATGCAGCTGGCGGTCGACATTCTCTACACTGTGGTCGACCCGCGGATCAGGTACTAAACAGATGACACAGGCAGCGGCCGCTAATGGCACCGGCTTCGAATACCTTTCACCCCCACGATCGCGGACGCGCTGGATCAGGACCTTTGTCCGCCGAGAACCGTTAGGGACGGTCGGCGCGATCCTCATCCTGCTGCTCGTTTTCGCGGCCCTCGCGGCTCCGTTGGTAACCACCGATAACCCGCAGGCCTTCAGTGCGGAAGTCTTGAAGAGCCCAAGCGCGGATCATTTTTTCGGAACGACGCGCGAAGGCAAGGACGTTTACGCGCGGGTGGTGTACGGGGCGCGGGTGTCGCTCAAGGTGGGCGTCGCAACGGTAGTGATCAGCCTCCTGGGGGGCACGGCCCTCGCGCTCGCCGCCGGCTTCCTTGGTGGCTCCGTGGATTGGATCCTCAGCCGGCTGGCCGAAATCCTCATCACTTTCCCGGCCATCCTGTTCGCCCTGACGATACGCACCTCGTTCGGAACGGACATTCCGGAGAACTTACCGGGGATATCACGGGGCGAACTGCTGGTGATCGTGGCGATCTGCGCGGTGTTTACGCCCGTGATCTTTCGGGTGATGCGGGGAGCCGTGCTGGAACAACGCAACGCCCTGTACATCGAGTCGGCCCGAGTCCTCGGAGCGAGCCAGGTCCGGATCATGGTCCGGCATATTCTCCCGAACCTCGCCGGGCTCATGATCATCCTGACGAGTACCACGCTCCCGGCGGCAATTCTCCTGGAGTCGGGCTTGAGCTTCCTTGGCGTCGGGGTCGAGGTCGGTACGCCCTCGTGGGGAGCCGACTTGAGCGGAAGCGCCCGCAGCTTCTTCGTCCGGGCTCCCTGGATCGCGGTCTTCCCGGGCCTTGCGCTTTCGATCGCTGTCCTCGCCTTCAATCTCCTCGGAGATTCGCTGCGGGACACCCTCGACCCACGGCTCCGCGGGAAGATCTAGCGCGGCCGGGAGGACGCGCACTATTGGGCCAGGAGCACGATGACGGCAGTGAGAACGAATCCGGCGACGGCCGCCTGGATCTGCGGGTCAGTGAAGAGGATCCGGTCGGGCGCATCGCCGCGGCGCGTACCGTGGAGCAGGAGCAGGTAACGGAAAAGGGCGAAGCCGACGAAGGGTATCGTCAGAGCCATCGCCCCGTTCGCCGGTACGCGCGTGGATTCGATGGTGTAGAGCGCGTAGCTCAGGAGGGCGGTGGCCGCCGTCACCGTGACGAGCTGGCCAAGCAACTCGGTGCTGTACTGCGCGAGCGATGGGCGGTGGGCGGCTGCGTCCGCTCCGAGTTCGCGCGCTTCCGCCCAGCGCTTACTGGTCGCGAAGAAGAGGGCGCCGAGCCCGGTGCAGATGTACAGCCAGGGGCTGATCGCGACATCGATCGCGGTTGCGCCGCTGGCAGCCCGAGCCACGAATCCGGTGGAGAGAATGAGAAGGTCGAGGATGGCGACGTGCTTGAGTCCGCGCGAGTAGGCAAGCATCACGGCGGCGTAGCCGGTTAGCAGGGCGCCGCTTCGCAGGTCCAGGGCAAAGGCCGTGGGTAACGCGATGACCAGAAGGACGGCGCTCGCCACGGCGGCGGTGGCCGGGCGAACCTCGCCGGCGGCGATCGGCCGGAAGCGCTTTCGTGGGTGAAGGCGGTCCGCTGGCGCATCGCGAATATCGTTGACGAGGTAGGTGGCGCTGGCCGTGAGGCACCAGAGCACGAAGAGCGCCATGGTCCGCCAGAGCAGCGGCCACCAGCTTGAGGGCTCGTCCGGGTGCCAGGCGTCGCCGGCGCTGAAGGCGAGGGCGGCGAAAACGATCGTGTTCTTCGGCCATTGGTAGGGACGCAGGGCGGAGACCAGCGCCGGGAGCGCCAGTCGTGCCGTTGTTCGGCGCTCGGTCAGGGTGCTCGTGGAGTCGCCGCGCATTGGCCTTTCACTGCCGCCGCCATCTCCGTTGGCGTCGCCGGGGCGACGGCCAGCCGGATCTCATGGAAGTTTCTCAGGCTGTCATCAACAACGATAACCCAGGAGGTGAGGATTACGACAGGGGGCGAGGCCCTCAGGGCGTGCGCGGCGGTCCGTAGAAGTTCCTCGGGCGAGCCGATGCTCAGCCCCAGGCGCGCGGCGGAGTTCGGCGGCGGTGCCCCGCAGCTTGCCCTCGGCGCGCGGGCTTCGCTAGCCTTACGCATGGCACGAATACGCGCGGACCAGCTGCTGGTGCAGAGGGGCCTTGTCGAATCCCGCGAGCTTGCGCAGCGAATGATCATGGCGGGCCGGGCGCGCGTCGGCACACTCGTCCTGATCAAGGCCGCTACCATGCTCGCCGACGATTGCGCTATCGAGCTCACGCAGGCGGAACGTTTCGTCGGCCGGGGCGGCCACAAGCTCCAGGCAGCACTTGACCACTTCCAGATCGACGTGACCGGGCGCCGGGCGCTGGATATCGGCGCATCGACGGGAGGCTTTACGGACTGCCTGCTGCAGGCGGGCGCGGCGTCCGTGCTGGCGGTAGACGTTGGTCGGGCGCAGCTCCACCAGCGCCTTCGCGATGATCCGCGGGTAACCCTGCTGGAGAAGACCAACGCGCGCGATCTTCCCCCGCTCCCCCCGGGGATCGAACTGTTCGTGGCGGACGTTTCGTTCATCTCGCTGCGAAAGGTGCTCCCTTCGGTTGCCGGGCGGCTCGCCCCGGGGACCAACGGGATCGTGCTCTTCAAGCCACAGTTCGAGGCCGGCCCCGTGGATGTCCCGCGCGGTGGGGTGATCCGGGATGGCGTTCTCCGCGCGCGCCTGATGGCGGAATTCCTCGGCTGGCTGGCGGAGAACGGCTGGACGTGTCACGGTTCGCTCGAAAGCCCCGTTCACGGCTCAGATGGCAACATCGAAACGCTCGTGTATCTTGCCACCCCGGGAGGCCCCTCTCCGTGCTGAAACAGGTCGCCATTCTGCATCTCCCCCAGAGCGAAGGCGCGTTGGCGCTCGCCCGCCAGCTTGCCGCCGAGTTCGCCCGCCGCGGCGTCCGGTCCTCGGTTGGCGATGTGTGGGACACGGACTCGGGCGAACGCCTGCGCGAGGCTGAGCTGGCGGTCTGCATCGGCGGCGACGGTACCGTGTTGCGGGCGGCGCGTCTCGCGATACCCGACGCCGTGCCGATCCTCGGGATCAACATGGGCAGGCTTGGCTTCCTCACGGATATGAGCCCCCGCGACTTCTTCAACCACCTCGAACGAATCGTTGCCAAGGATTGGCGGCTCGAACAGCGCGTCATGGTTCGCGCCGATTGGACGGACGCGACCACAGGCGAACGCCGTGAATTTCACGCCTTAAACGACGTCGTGGTCAGCCGGCTGGCGCCCGGGCGCCCAATTTATACTGAGATGAGCATCGATGGGACGCTTCTTGCCATGTATCGCTGCGATGGCATGATTATCGCCACCCCGACGGGTAGCACGGGCTACTCGTTGAGCGCCGGGGGCCCGATTCTCGCGCCGACCGAGCACCACCTCGTGGTCACGCCGGTCTCGGCGCACCTGGCCCTCAGCCGCTCGCTCGTGCTTCAGCCCGAATCGTGTGTGGCCCTGCGGGTCACTTCCGATCACGGTGCGGTGGTCAGCGTTGATGGCCAGGAGGACATTTCGATGGCCAGTGGGACGCTGGTTACGGTGCGCATGAGCGAGCACGTCTCGCGGTTTGTGCGGTTCCGCGGCCCCGAGTCGTTCTACGGCGACCTGGCGGAGAAGCTCGATATCCAGCTTTCAAGCCGAATGACCGGGCGTGCTTGAGAGGCTGACGATCAGCGGGTTCGCGCTCGCCCGTTCGGTTGTCATTGAACCGGGGCCGGGGCTGAACGTGTTCACCGGAGAAACGGGCGCCGGGAAGTCGCTCGTCGTCGATGCCCTGGCCTTCGTGTTTGGCGCCCGGCGTGGCCGCGAGGTAATCGCTACGGGCGCGGAACGGGCGACCGTCGAAGCGCTTCTCCGGACAGGCGAAGGGCTGGTTGTCCTGGAGAGAGCGATTACCCTGAACGGGCGCTCTTCGGCGCGGATCGATGGCCAACCCGCGACCGTGGAGCAGCTCCAGGGGCTTGCGGCCGATGCGGTCGATATCCACGGTCAGTCGGAGCAGCTCGCCATCCTTAAGCCAGCCGTGCAGCTGCGCGTGCTGGATGAATTCGCCGGCCTGCAAGGGGAACGGGACCAGCTTGGTAGCGTTGTACGGGAGCTTCGCGAGACGCGTCGTGCGCTCCGTACGCTGGCGACGGACGCACGGGAACGGGAGCGGCTCCTCGCCCAGCTGCGCTTCGAGGTGGACGAGATAGCGGCGGCGGGCTTGCGTGTGGGCGAGGACGACGAGCTGAGACAGGAGCAGCTGCGCCTTTCCAGCATCTCACGGCTGATCGAAGACACCGCGCGGGCGCTCGACGCGCTGGATGCGGCGCCCATCGGCGAGGCCATCCGCGCGGTTGCGGATGTGGCCGCGCGCGATTCCTCGACGGAAGAGCTGGCCGCGCTTGGCGCGGCACTGGAGGCTGCGGGCGCGGACCTTTCGCGGTCCCTGCGCCGCTATCGGGAGACGCTGGAGGAAGACCCCGGCCGCCTGGCCGCCGTGGAGGAACGGCTCGATCTGGTGGCAAGGCTCCGGCGGAAGTACGGCGAATCGATCGGTGATGTGATCGCCTACGGACGGGAGGCGGCCGAGCGGCTGGAGCGCCTGGCATCTTCGGAAGCTTCGGTCGAGGCGCTGACGGCGAGGGTGGCTGTGCTGCTCGATGCCCTGGCCGGCAGGGCTCGCGAACTTTCGCTTCACCGCCGGGCGCGCGCGGGGGACCTTGTCCGGGCGATTGCGGCGGAGCTTGGGGGCCTGGGCATGGGCGGCGCGGCGCTCTCGGTCGGCTTCTCTTGCGAAGACGCCGCGGATGGCGTGCCCGTGGACCTGCCGGACTATGAAGTTGTGATCACGGAGCGGGATGCCGGCGAGGAGGGTGTGCCCCTGCCCCGAGCGTTTAGCGAAAGCGGAATCGACCGGGTGGAGTTCCTGGCGTCCTTCAACGCGGGCGAGACGCCGCGGCCGCTTTCAGCGGTGGCCAGCGGTGGCGAGACATCACGCTTCTTGCTGGCGCTGACGACCGTCCTTGGGGCGGCGGCGACGCCGCGGCTGGCTGTGTTCGATGAAGTAGACGAGGGCGTCGGCGGCCGAGCGGGCGGGCTGGTCGGTGAGGCGCTGGCGCGGTTAGCCCAGCGCCACCAGGTGCTCTGTGTGACACACCTCCCTCAGGTCGCGGCCCACGGCGCCCGCCACTTCGTCGTCCGAAAGCGGTCCGAAGGCGAGCGCACCTGGTCCGAGGTGGCGAGCGTAGAAGGCGAGGCGCGCGTGGACGAGCTGGCCGCCATGCTTGGTGTGGTGAGCGAAGCGACCCGCGCCACCGCGCGCGAGCTGCTCGCGGGCCGTAGTTGAGGGAAGCGTGCGGGTCGATGACATTTTCGCGGATCCGACGATCCTTAGCGGGCTGCTACGATGGGACGATGGGTTTGGACGTGCTCATGGCTGACCTCGTGGAAGCCATCCAACGGCTTGCGCAGGATGCCGCGGAGCAGGAGCGATGGTTGCGCGAAGACGGCACCTGGCCGTCGCTCGATGAGCTCGTGCTCACGTTCGATGACGTTCAGGGCGCGGCAGCTGCGCTTGCGACGGAACATCTCATGGACCTCGATGCTGTGGCACAGATCGACCGTGTGGCTGCCCAGGTGCACGAAATGAGCGGCGATTCGGACGTCTGGGAGGCCGCGGCCCTCCGTTCCGATCCGGCCTGGGAGGAGCTTCGGCGCCTCGCCACTGGGGCGCTGGAATCGCTCAACGCCGTGCGCGTGTAACGCTACTCCACCATCGCCACGGCTTCGATCTCCACGAGCATCCGTGGGTCGGCCAGGGACGAGACGACGACGAAGGTGCTGGCCGGCATGAAACCGGGCCGGAAGTGGGCTAGCCGTGCAGCCGCTACCGCGGGGCGGTGCGAGAGGTCTGTGACGTAGACGTTGATCTTGACGATGTCGTCCATCGAGCCGCCGCAGGCATTGACGACGGTACGGAGGTTGAGGAAGACCTGGCGGACCTGGGCTTCGATGTCGCCTTCGCCGACAAGGGCGCCGGTTGCGTCCTGCGCCACCTGCCCGGAGATGAAGACGGGCGCGCCTGTCTTCATCACGGCGTGGGAGTAGCCGGGGGAATTGAGCATACCGTTGGGGCGGATGATTTCCTTGGTCATGTGTGTCTCCTCGGACGAAGTGTTGTCAATCGCGGTGGTTCAACAGGAATTCGAAGCGGTTCAGCATGTCCTCTTGCGAGCGCCGCGCCGCGAGGGTCGTGAAGCACTCCAGTACGACCGCCGTGGGGGCCCGCTGGTCGGTGAGCGCCACGATACCGGAATGGCGCTTTCCCGTAGAGGTCCGCTCAGTATGCAGGCGCATGAAGTCGCCTACTATCAGCCGCAACGGCAGTCGGCCTGGGAGTCGATTCGCGGGTGACGGCTGGCCAGCCTACCCCCTCTGGCCTACCCCCAACCTTAGCTGTAGCGCTCTTCCCGCC
>CAZQCR010000030.1:0-20254 GCA_964591745.1 uncultured Anaerolineaceae bacterium | reverse complement strand
GGCGCCGCTGGCGTCGCCACGCCGAGGGCGCAGGGGCAGGCGATGATGAGGACGGCGATGAAGGCAAGCAGGCCCTGGGGAAAGTCTCCGAGCGCCCACCATCCGAAGAACGAGAAGACCGCGACCAGCACGACCGCCGGGACGAAGACGCGGGTCACCTGGTCGGCCAGGCGTTGAATGGGCGCGCTGGTCGCCTGCGCGTCTTCCACCAACTTCACGATCTGGGAGAGGGCGGTCTCAGCGCCGACCCGTGTGGCCGTGAACCGGAACGTTCCCGACTGGTTGAAGGTCCCGCCGATCACCGGGTCGCCGGGCCGCTTCTCAACCGGCATCGATTCGCCAGTGAGCATCGATTCATCGACAGACGAGCTGCCCTCAACAACCAGCCCGTCTGTGGCCACCCGTTCGCCTGGCCGGACGACCACTGTCTCACCCGCGGCCAGGCTCTCGGCTGGAACCTGCATCTCCTGGCCGTCGCGGATGACGTTCGCGGTCGCCGGACGCAGATCGAGGAGCTTTCGGACGGCGGCGGAGGAGCGTTTTTTAATCGCTTCCTCCATGTACTTGCCAAGGAGAACGAAGGCGATGATGACCGCCGAGACCTCGAAGTAGACCTCCCGTTCGCCCACCTCAACGGGGAGGGCGGAAGGGAAGAAGACGACGGCCACGCTGTAGGCGTAGGCCGTACTGGTGCCCAGGGCGATCAGGAAGTCCATGTTTATGTTGCGCGTTCTGATGGCGCTCCAGGCTCCCTTGTAGAACGTCCATCCGCCGATGAACTGGACGGGCGTGACGAGAACGAAGAGCCATCGGCCCCAGGTGAGCCACGGCAAGCCGGGAATGGGAGCCCAGGTGAGGAGCGTCGCCCCCGCCGCGAGCGCGATGAAGGCCGCCGCCCGCCCGATCGCCAACAGAAGCACGGCCGTCAGCGCGATGGAGACGCGCGCCCGCATCGCCTTCATCTCCTGTTCCGGCGATTCGAACGTCTTCAGACAGTTTGGGCTACAGAAGTAGTAGGTCCGGCCGCTTCGCTCCAGCTTCAAGGCCGTCGCCTTGCTAATGACCATCCCGCAGATCGGATCCTTGGCCATCGTCTCGCTCGACTTCTGTCTGCCCGTAGCCGCGTCCATCGCCATCGATTTCCCCCTCAGTAGGCCGGTCCGCAGCCGCCTGGTAGTGAGCGTGGCTCTCCTGGGACCGTCCTACTATGTCCGGTCGTAGCCATTCTCGGGTCCGATCGGGCGCCAGCTGTGCCCCTGCCGAAAGCCGGCACACGTTCAACGGATTCCGCGGAGCGGATGGGGCCACCAGGCCCCGAAAGCGGGGCCAGTCGGGGAGTGTCGCCGACCGCCGTGGCTCCAGTATAGGAAAGCTACGACTCCCAGTAGTAAGCTGGCGCGGTCTCGCGGTCTGCGAAGGAGGGATGAGGCGATGAAGACTGACCCCGTCTGCGGCATGGCGATCGCGGCGAGGGACGCGGAGGGCACGGCAGAGTATGAAGGCGTAACCTACCACTTCCGCTCAGAGGCCTGCCGCCAGAGGGTCGCCGCCGCGCCCGCGGACTTCTTGAAGTGACGGACACGCGAGGAGGCCCGGCGCTCCGTTCGCTGTCGTCAGCCTGGCACCTGGCGCTGCGGAACCTGTTTCAGGACAGGGTGCGCTTCATCCTCAGCGTCGTCGCGGTTGCGCTGGCGTTGATGCTCATCCTCTTCCTTCTCGGGCTCCGGGCGGGCGCGAGGCGGAGTGCCGTGGTCTACCTCGATAACGCGCCCGGCTCCGTCGCGGTCATGCCGCCGGGCGGCAAAACCACCAGCGCCGGCTCGGCCCAGTTCCTTACCCCCGAGATCACCGAAGCTGTGGCGTCCGCCGAGGGCGTCGCCAGCGTCACACCGATCCTCATCACGTTGGGATTTTCTGACTTCCACGGCACGAAAGAGGTCATCAAGCTGATCGGATACGACTCCCGTCTCGGCGGCGGCCCCTGGGCACTCAACGATGGTCGCGAGCCGGAAACCGATGATGAGGTCGTCCTCGACCGCGTCCTCGCACGCCGTCACGCCGTCGGAATTGGGGATTCGGTCGAAGTCGCCGGACGCGAGCTGACGGTCGTTGGCCTCTCGAACGAGACCGCCTCCTGGACCGGGAGCTACGCGTTCGCTCGGAAAACCGCGGTCGAGGCTCTGGTTCTTGCACCGGGCGCTTCCAGCGTTCTTCTTGTGACACCAGCGCCGGGAACAACGGCCGCCGAACTGGTTGCGCGGCTGCGGGCCGTGCCGGGCAGAAACGTCTTGCTTAAGCGAGAGCTGATGGACAACGACGCCGAAGTGGTAGCCGGAATTGTTGACCAGGTCATTCTGCTGATGCTCGCGGCCGCGTTCGTCGTCGGTGCCCTCGTCGTCGGGATGGTGATCTATACCGCCACCAATGAGCGCCGTGCTGAGTATGGCATCCTCAAGGCGATTGGCGCGCGGAACGGTCTGCTCTATCGCGTGGTGGCCGCGCAGTCATTGATGGCCGGAAGCCTGGGCGCGGTGTTTGGCGTCGGCTTCGCCTTCGCTATGCGCTGGCTCGTCACCTCTACGAGACCCCAGTTCCTCATCGTCATCGAACCGTCGGCGATCGCCGTGACCATCGCAGCTGGATTGACCATGGCTCTTGCCGGCGGCCTGATGCCCGCCCGCTCGGCCGGACGCCTCGCTCCGGCAGAAGTGTTCAGGAGGTAAGGCGGTGTTCCATCTCGCCATGGCGAACCTCGTGCAAAGCAAGACTCGCCTCCTTCTGTCGGTCGGCGGCCTCGGGCTCGCCCTCACGCTCGTGCTCTTCTTCGGAGCGGTCTTCGAAGGTGCTTCCGGTCGGCTTACCATCTACATCGACCGAGCGGGCGCGGATATCTGGGTCTCTCAGGAAGGCGTGCGCACGATGCACATGTCGGCCTCGGCGCTGCCCGCGTCGGTGACGGACGAGGTCGCCGCAGTCTCCGGAGTCCAGCGAGCCGTTCCTATCCTTTACGCCCAGGACATGATCGAGGCAGGCGGCAAGGAATACATCGCGTACATTTTCGGCGTACCGCCCGGTGCCCCGATGGGCGGCCCGTGGCGGATCGTCGCGGGTGCTTCGGTGCCCGGGCCGGGCGAGGCCATCATCGACCATGCAATCGCCGCGAAGGCGGGCGTAGGAGTTGGCGATCAGGTGACGGTGCTGGGCAAGCAGTTGCGCATCGCGGGACTGACGGCGGGGACGTCAAGCCTCGTGAGCTCGGCGACCTTCGTGAGGATGGAGGAGTTCGCCGAGGTCCGCGGTGGAGGGGATGTCATAAGCTTCGTGCTCGTTAAGGTGACCGTCGGCGACTCCGCCTCGGATGTGTCGGCGCTCATCGCCCAAAGCGTCGGCGGGGTCACCGTGCAAACGCGGGCCGAGTTCGCCGCGCAGGAACGCAAGCTTGTCCAGGACATGAGCGCGGACATCATCGGCATCATGAACACAGCCGGTTATATGACTGGTCTGGCAGTGGTTGTCCTGACCGTGTACATGGCGACCATCGCCCGCCGAAGAGAGTACGGCGTGCTCAAGGCGATTGGCGTTCCCAATGGACGGCTCTACCAGGTCGTGGTGCTCCAGGCGATCATCACTGCTGGCTTGGGGTTGGCAGCCGCGGTGGCCATCACGCTGTTCCTTTCCGAGGCGATCCCTCGCTCGAACGAGTTCATGGTGCTTTCTCTCAGCCCGGGTTCGGTGCTTCGCGTCGCCGCGATCTCCGTGGTCCTGGCAGCGGTGGCCGCGCTCCTGCCGGCCAGGCAACTCGCCGGCCTCGAGCCGGTGACGGCAATGCGACGAGGACAGGGATGAGCAAGACAGGGCTACAGGTGGACCACGTTACGAAGCGGTTCGGCTCGGGAGACACCCAGGTCGTCGCTGTGAAAGACGTGACCCTCAGCGTCCCCCCGGGTGAGGTCGTTCTTATCATGGGTCCATCGGGGTCGGGGAAGTCGACCCTTCTGATGATGCTCGGGGCGTTGCTCAAACCAAGTGAGGGGACAATCAGCGTCGATGGCCTCGTTGTCAGCGGGCTTTCTGAACGCAAGCTGCCGGAGGTTCGCCTGCGGCACTTCGGCTTCATCTTCCAGGACTTCAACTTGCTTTCGGCGCTCAACGTCCAGGACAACGTCGCCATCGCCGCGGAATTGACGGGTCTCAGCCGCCGCGAGGCGCGCAAGAGGGCGACGACGTTACTGACGGACCTCGGGCTCGGTCATCGCTTGCACTTCTCGACCGAGAAGCTCTCCGGGGGAGAGAAGCAGCGCGTCGCGATCGCCCGATCTCTCGTGAACGACCCCAGACTGATCCTTGCCGACGAGCCCACCGCGAACCTGGACTCCAGCCACGGCCGCGAGACGATGCGGCTCCTGCGTGACATCGCCAGGGACGGTGGCCGAAGCGTCGTCATCGTCTCCCACGACGCCCGCATCAAGGAGATCGCTGACCGCGTCCTCTGGCTCGAGGACGGCCAGTTCCAGGACGTCGTGGAGATGGCGACGGACCCCGTCTGCGGGATGGCCGTCGAGCGGGAACGCGCCGTCACGGCCGTTCGCGAGGGCGAGACCTACTACTTCTGTGCGATGGGCTGCCGGGATGAGTTCCTTGCGGCCTGAGTGCCCGGTGCACCCGGGAAGCGGCCTGCGTTCATCCTTCCTTTTCCGGTGTACCGCCCTCAGCCGGCCGGTCGCGGCCGAGCGACCCAGCGAGACTCACACGATCCAGGAGCTCCCGACGCGTGATCAGCCCCACCATTCGCCCGTCCGCAAGAACGGGCACCTGGTTGAGCCGGCGTTCGCCAAGCAGTTGCAGCACGTCGAGCGCGGGCGTGTCCGCCGCTACGGTCACTACCTTCTCGCGCGCGGTCATGATTCGTTGGGCCGGCGTGGTTGCCCAATCTGCGCGAGGCAGGCGCTGGATGTCCGTGACGGTGAGTATGCCCATGACGGCCCCGCCGTTGGCGACCATAACGGCACGCTGACCCTTCTCCAGCACGTAGCGATCGACCACTTCCTGGACGGGAACGCCCGGCATCACGCTCGCGAAGTCGGCGTCCATCAGCTGTTCGGCGCGCAACGGGCGGAGAATGGTGTCGAGCTGAAGCTGGGATGACTCGGCCCGTGCGGCCGCGAGCAGGAACCAGCCAATGAACCCGAACCAGATGCCGTTGAACAGGAACCCGTTGAGGATGAAGATGAAGCCGATCCCCATGAGGCCATAGGCGACGACCTCGCCGACGCCCGCCGCCATATTCGTCGCCCTGCGAAAGCTGTGCGTGCGGCTCCAGAGAATAGAACGAAGCACCCGGCCGCCATCGAGAGGAAACCCCGGCAGAAGGTTGAAGACGCCCAGGAGCAGGTTGACCGCCGCCAGGTAGCCGAGGATGCCCTCTACCTTCTCGTTCGTGGCGCCGATCGTGACGGCCAACAGCCCGGAGATGGCGGCGATGATCACGCTCGTCGCCGGCCCCGCCGCCGCGATCGCGAACTCCGCGCGGGCAGTATCGGGTTGCCGTTCGAGGTGGGAAACACCTCCGAAGATGAAGAGTGTGATGCGCGGCACCGGGAGTCCTCGCCGGATGGCGACCACGGCGTGCGCGAGTTCATGAATGAGCACGGTGGCGAAGAGGAGGATGGCCGCTGCTACGCCGGCGACCCAGTACGCGGCGGTACTCCAGCTTTCGTACTGGTGAGGAAACACGCCGTCGGCCAGGGTCCAGGAGACGAGCCCAAGGACGATGAACCAGGAGAAGTGAATCTCGATATCGATGCCGTAAATCCGGGCGATGCGGAGGGAGGTCTTCAGCATGGGACCATCCGCTGGCCGCTCCAACCGGCGTTTCGAATGGCGCTCGGATCCGTCATGTCAGTCCTCCTCGAGTGCCGCCCACCCACGTACTACAGCATAGAGTAGACAATCATCGCGAGGACAGAAGGTCCAGCTGGGCCCCTCTGCCCTCCTGTGGGCGCGCCCGCGCCCTCACGGTAAATGGGGATTTCCTTGACGGCCGGTGGCTAACGCTCCTACTGGATGAGGTGGGGCGCCCACGTGGAGGCTGCGAACGTAGCGAGATGAGCCGCTACGGCCGGCATCGCCACCGCCGCCGTGAGCCCAACGAACGTGGCCGTAGGGCGCGCCGGGAGGGGCAGGGCCCGGTCCACCAGGCGCATCAGTCTGAACTCGGTGTCCGCCCCGGTGAGGCCAACGGAGTATGGAGCCCTGGCAGTTGCGGAGGCGGCAACGATCGCTTCGAAGAGAGCGATGCGGCTGGCTCCGCCACGAACGGCGTAATCGTCGGCCTCACACTCGCAGCGCAACGTCTCCCGCTCGACAAGCTGTCGCGCCAACGGAAGGAAGCCGAAGGCACTGCCCACGGCCTGGAGGAGGAGCCGCCAGAACACATCGCGGCGCCGCTGGTGAGCCTCTTCGTGGAGGAGGGCGGCCTGCAATCCGCTCTGTCCGAGCGCACGTTCAGCGCCATCCGACACGAACGTCACGGGCCGCAGGACTCCGGCTGTAAACACCACGACTGAATCAGCGGGAAGCCGGCGATAGCGGAGTCCTCCTTCTGAAGCGGGTCGGCTACTCCGGATCAATGACCGAACGTGAACGACCCCACGCAGCCCGCGGACCACGACGAACGCAAAGCCGGCCGCAGGGAGAAGCGATACGAGCGCGAGTGTGAGGTAGCCGAGGATCAGCGGGTGCGTGAGCTCGAACGAAAGGCGCGCCAGCCCCGCCGCCGAGAGGTGGCTCACGGCCGGGTGAAGCGCCAGGGCGGGGGTTGCGATCATGGTCGCGGCCAGCGTGGCAAGGGCGAGTCGGCCACTTTGATTCATGCGTCCGGCTCCTGGAGTTGATGGCGAAGCATGGCCAGGAACGCCGGGTCAAGGCGGTTCGCTTCCGCCAGGAAGGCAGAGATGCCGGCCCTGCCCAGTTCGACCATTGCGCCTGCCATGACCTCGCCGCGCCGCTCGGCGAACTGCTCGCGGGAGAGCGCGGCCGCGTATACGTGGGCCTTGCCCTGGTCGCGGCGGGTCACCAGGCCTTTGCGATAAAGCCTCTGGAGGACAGTTAGAATCGTGGTATAGGCCAGCTTCCTCGGTCTGCCCACCCGGTCAAACACCTCCGGAGTGGCGAGTTCTCCCCTTTCCCACAGCATCGCCAAGACACTCGCCTCTAGCTCACCCAGCGAAAGCGTCGGCGCCGAAGGGTCGATGTGGCCGGTCATCCCGACATCGTAACGGATGCGCCGCCTGGAGGACGGGCCACTCGGCCCCGGAACTGTGGCCACCCTGCCATGCGAACACGGTCCGCTACTGGGCATACTGGAGACGTAGTACGACGTTCAGTAGTACTGCTCGGAAAGGAGTCAATGACATGATTACGCCTGCTCGTGTAACGATCGGCGCCCTCCTGGTTGCTGTGGCCGGTCTGGGGGTCGCCCTCGGTATAGTGCTCGCCACCGATGACGATGACGACGACGACGGACACATGATGAACCAGGGGCAGGGCATTCCGGGGATGATGTCCGCGATGGCGGACATGGACTCGGACGCCATGCTGGCACACATGAAGGAGGTTCTCGGCGAGGACGGCTTCCAGCGGATGCAGCAGCATTTCCAGGACCACCCCGCGGGCGGGGCGATGACCGGCATGACGGATATCGACCAGATGATGCACGCGATGATGGACGGGATGATGGCAGAGATGCCAATGGACGCGAACAACATGATGCCGCGCTCCGGCGGTGGCGGCACGCCAGTGGCCACGGGCACGGCGACGCAAGCACGGTAGACGAAAGGAAGACGGCAATGTGGGCTGCACACGAAGGCATGGGATGGTGGATGGTGTTCGGCGGGGTGTTCTGGGTGCTCTTCATCGGGGCGTTGGTCTACGCGTTCGCGGGTATGTTTGAGCGCGGGCCGAGGGATGCGGCCGCAGGCACCGGAACTCCGCTCGAGATCGCCAAGCGGCGCCTCGCGGCCGGTGAGATCTCGCACGACGAGTACGAGCGCATCCGCGAGTCCCTCCTGCGGTAACGCCACCAGGCGTCCGTGGGTCGGCCGGTCGAGCGGGAAGGAGGTCACGAATGTTCGGCGCTGATCGAGGCCGATCTGGGCCTCAGCGGTCACTCGCACTGCTCGTCGCCATTGGGCTGCTGGGCCTATTCGGGATGCTGGGCACGCTCATCTGGGCCGCGTCATCATGGGACTCCGGCGGGATGATGGGGAACGACCATATGTCCCGGATGATGGGCGGCGGCGGGCGCGACGCATCGAGGGACCCTGCGACTCAGGGCGGCCCGGACGAGGCGGTCGCCATCGAGGACTTCGTCTACAGGCCTGGGAACCTGCAGATAGCTGCCGGATCGAAGGTCACGTGGACCAACAACGACAGTGCGCCTCACTCTGCCACGGAGTCCGGCCGCACATGGGACACGGGAGTCTTGGCGAGAGGAAAGAGCGCGACGATCACCTTTCGTACACCCGGCACGTTCGAGTACTTCTGCACAGTCCACCCCAGCATGAAGGGCAGGATCGAGGTTCGCTAGCGGAAGCACGCCCCCAGAAGGAACGGCGGCTTAACGTTCATGGGCCGTTCCCCATTGTTCGCGCTCGTCGCGGCCGGTACGGTTGGAGTACTACGGATAGTCGTAGAAGGAGATTGTCAATGGTTGGACGCCTGTTGATCCTGATGGCCCTCTCTCTGTTCGGCCTGGTGGCGGCCGCCTGCGGGGGCGGTGACGATGAAGCCTCCGGGCCCGCGGATGGCGGCGCTCCGGCTTCTGTAGTCATGGTCAACCTCAAGAACTGGGCGGTAGAGCCTTCAAGCAGCACGCTCGCCGCGGGAACAGTCAGCTTCACCGCGATCCACGAAGAGGAGCACGGATCAATGGACATGGCCACGCAGGAAGGCGCGGTCCACCAGCTGCTCGTCGCCCCGCTTTCCGCCGGAGCGCGGGCAGGGCAATCGAAGTTCGGAACGCCGGTCCTCAACCTCACGGGGCTCAAGCCGGGCGAGACCAAGACGGCTGACGCCCAGCTCGCGCCGGGAATCTACGAACTCGCCTGCCTGACGGTCGAGGAGGTGAACGGCAAGACCGTGAACCACTATGAGAAGGGGATGTTCACTGAAGTGACCGTGAGATAGGCGCCCGGTAACGCACGCTCGGCCCGACGGCTGCATTGCGTGCCCGTCGCCCGGCGACGCGTGGATGCCGGTTGCCTCCCGTAGGACAGAGCACACTGGCGCCGCCTCGTACCTTCGTCCGCTGCGGGACTCAACGGTACGGGTTCGGCGAGATCGAAATCGCCGAGTAACCACCCCTCGCGGTCTTGGACCCACACGATCCACACATCGTGTCTCGTCGAACAACGAGGCGGAGGGCCGCCCGCCCGCTGCCCCTTGTCCACTGGCGCATCAGATGAGCGTCGAGGCTGAGCGGCGGACTCACCGCAGCCGGCGCCCAGCGGACTGACGGCTACTACGCGGCCTGCCCGGCGCCGACGACGGCGATCACATCGACTTCGATCATGAGCCGCGGGGAGGCGAGCGCCTTCACGACGGGCAGCGTGGCGGCGGGGTGTGGGGCTTTGAGGAATTCGTCGCGGATTGCCTGCGTCTTGGGCCAACAATCGGGATCGGTGGTGTAGACGGTCATCTTGACGATGTCCGCCATTGTCGCCCCGGCCGCTTCGAGCAGCGTCTGCACGTTTTGAAACGCTCCACGTGCCTGCTCTTCGATCGTGTCGCCGAACGCCACCTGACCCGAACAGTAGATCGTGTCGCCGACGCGGATGGCCTGTGAGATGCCAGCCGATTGGCCGTCGAAAAGTTCGGGCGGATTGATTGCACGGATCCTGTTCAATGAAACGGTCCTTGTTCTCGCTGTCGTCTAGGTGTAGCCGAACTCTCGCTCGACCTCGTAGATGGCATCTTCCACGATTTCGAGGCCGCGGGCGAAGATCTCTTTCGACATCACGATGGGTGGCGTGATTCGGAGGATGTGGCCGGCTGTGGCCCAGGATACCCCGTTGCGAAACGCCGTCTGGTAGACGAGGTTGCCCGCCTGCGGAAACGGCTCCCGCGTAGCCTTGTCCTTCACGAGTTCAACCGCCAGCAGGGCGCCTTTGCCCCGCACTTCGCCGACGATCTTGTGCCGCGACTGCATCTCCCGCAAAAGACCAAGTGCGTACTCCCCCAGGTCGTGGCAATGCTCGACGAGCCGCTCTTCCTTCATCAGGCGGATTGTCTCGATAATCGCGGCGCAGGCCATCGGGTTACCGCCGTAGGAGGTGGACGGGAAGGACAAGGCGAGCGCTTCCGCGTGCTCTTCGCGGACGGCGATCGCGGTCACGGGGAAGCCGTTGCCCAGCCCCTTCCCGATGCACATCACGTCGGGGACCACGCCATAGTGATCGCTTGCGAACCAGGCGCCGGTGCGGCCGAAGCCCGTCGCCACCTCGTCGGCGATGAACATCATGCCGTTGCGCTGGCAGATCTCAGCCACCGCGGGGACGTACCGCTCGTCATACACGGTGGCGCCGTTGCCGTTGGTGATGAGCTCCATCACGACGCCGGCCATCTGCCCGGGCATGTTCTGTCCGATGGATTGTTCCAGGAGACCGGCGCAGCGAAGGTCGCACGGCCCCCCCGTGCACATGGTGCAGCGATAGGCGTGACCGCTGGGAACAAGAAACGATCCTGAGGGTCGTAGGCCGTTCGAAGCCTGCGCCGCAGTCACACCGGCGGCGCCGCCGGTACGCCCATGGTAGTCGTTGAAGAAGCTGACGAAGCCATGCTTGCCCGTTTTCGCGCGTGCGACCCGCATCGCGCCCTCTACCGCTTCCGTGCCGGCACAAAAGAACGTGAACAGCTTCAGGTCTCCCGGCGTGATGCTCGCCAACGCCTCCAACGCCTCAACCTTACGCGGGTGGGCGAAGTCGTGGACGTTATCGAGTTCTGTGGCCGCCCGTCCCACAGCCGCCGCCACAGACGGGTGCGCGTGACCGAGGTTCGTGACAACGATGCCCGAAGAGAAGTCGATGTATTCATTGCCGTCGACGTCTCGTAGGACTACACCCTGGCCTGATTCGAAGGCAACCGGGTGTAGCCCGACCATGGCCGTGTAGCTCCCCCGCTGGTGGCGCTCCATGCGCGCGTGCATCTCGTGCGACCGCGGCCCCGGGGACTCGGTCCTCATGCGCGGGAGCGTCGAAGCTGGCGGATTGGCCCATTCCAGCGTCGAGCCCGTGAAGGTCGCGGGCGGCGTCCCAGTGGTCATGCAGAACTCCTTACCTGCGCCGTTCAGGCGCGGTCGAACGTGAGACGACTAAGGTGCTTCAGCCCGCGAAGGATAAAGCTCGGAGTGTGTAAAGTCGTTCCTGGTGGGCGCCACCTCGATGTTGGCCAGCAGCGTTCCGAATCCCATCGCACCCTCCATTCGGGCAAGCGGCGCGCCAAGGCAAAAGTGGCTGCATTTCTCCGAACGTCAGGTGGGGGCGCGGTCTGCCTCATGGCACTGGTAGATCCTATCCTTTCCGAGGGGCGGGTGGCGATCAGGAGTGTTCTCCGCCGACATCCCTCGGATGACGGCTGGTGGGTCAACACGATCATGCCATCGTGTCGACCAGCGGAGCTGCGTTGCAGACCCCTATTCAGGGCCACAAGCTACTCAAGGCTAGTTAGGCGAGGAAAGCCCACCCCGATGCCAGATGCCTCGGCCCGAAGCGCTACTGAAGCTGCCGAGGCAAACCGCAAAGCTACGGGCCGGCATCAGCTCACCAAGGCGGTCGCTTCACTCGCCAACACGGAGGGCGGGCTTGTGGCCATCGGCGTGGCCGAAGCCGAGGAGGAGAAGGGCTGGAGCGCTGCTGACCACGTCGAGCCGGCTCCCGCGGGCTGGAGTCGAGACCGAATGTTGCAGTTCCTGAACGACAACATTTCGCCCCCCATCCCGAAGCTGGACCTGACCGCAGAGCGGACTGCGGGCGGCGGCACGTTGCTGCTGATTCATGTTCCGGTCTCGTACCTCGGACACCAGAACCGGCGAAAAGACGGCGAAGGCGGTGAGTATCGGACGCGCCGCGCGAACGGTGTCTCGGAACCGCTCGACGGCCGGGACGTACGCCAACTGTTGATGCGCACCCAAGGCAAACGCCGGTGGAATCCGATCCGCGGCGCGAGGGATGGGGCCGACGGCCGTGCTCCGACGCGACGCCGAGCACGTTCCAAGACGCGATTCTGGACGTGAGTCGGACAGAGGTTGACTTCCCCGCGCACCAGAGCGTTCATCCCACACGATGAACACGCAGCACCTTCTCGCCACCCTCTCCGCCCCTTCAGCCTGGGAGCAGACCATCTACGCCTTCCTCGCCGAGAAGCATCGCCGCGCCGGCTCCGAACGCACTGTCCAGGGCTACAGCCGCATGCTCCGCCACTGCTTCACCCGCATCGGCAAGACGCCAGACCAGATCACCGGCCCCGACGTGCTCGGTTGGGCGCACTGCGTCGGCCTCTCCGGCCGCCAGCCCTCGGCCATCACGATCGGCGCCCGGACGGCCTGCCTCTCAAGCTTCTACCGCTTCTGCATCCGCATGGGCCTGCTCGCCTCCAACCCCTGCGACGCCCTCGAACGGCCAAAGATTCAGCCGGCTCCCGCGCGCTGCTACACGGCCGACCAGATCCGGGAGCTGCTCGCCGTCATCCCGGACGACCTGCCGGGGCGACGCGATGGGGCCATCGTGTTGACCCTCATCCTCACCGGTCAGCGCCGAAGCGAGGTCCTCAGCCTGAAGGCGGGAGATATCAGCTGTGAGGGCGACCGCGCCTTCTACGCCTACCGGGGCAAAGGCGGCAAGCAGGGCCGACGTGAGCTACCACGGCCCGCCTACGAAGCGACGGTCCGATCGCTGGCCGACATCGCGAAGCACCCCGAGATGATGGCAGCCGGCGAGTCGCTCTGGCAGGCCGGCTCGGGCGCCCGAGGCGTGACGAGCCCGACGTTCTACGGGCGGCTGCGGCGCTACCAGGAGACGGCCGGGATCGGCGGCAGCGGCGTCCACGTCCTCCGCCACAGCGCCGCCAAGCTCCGCCGGGAGGCCGGGGAGAGCGGCGAAGCGGACTCGTCCTTCTTGGGCCGTGTCGGCCGGCGCGGTTCCGGTAATCCGCGCGATCGGCTTCGCAGTCATCCATGCGGAGATTGTGTTGCCCGACCGGGTGACGGCGCGGGCTGTCACGCCGATTTGCCCCCCAAGTTGACCCCCGCCAGATCGAATCTAGCGCGTTTCCTCGTGAGTAGTTATGTGTTCCATCGAATCTACAGGACACGCATAATCGTGAGGTCGGGAGTTCAAGTCTCCCCCCTGCTACTAACGGAACCCGGCGCGAGCGGTTGAACGGGCGACCGAGGGCGGTACGTCTCGTCCGGCGAAATTCGGAGTAGGCGCCCCCTGTGGGGCGCGGCTACAGCCGCCGCCATTGGACGAGGCCGTAGGTGCCGTGGTCTTCGTACACCGCCTCGACCGCTGCGCCGATCGTGACCTCCGGGGCCGGGTCACCGAGCAGGTTGCCGAGCATCAGGATGGGGAAGTCGTCGAGCTTCACGACGACGGCGAGGTAGGGGCCGTGGTCCGCCAGGGCGGGGTGTACGGGGTGCCAGATGCGGCTCCAGGAGAAGACGGTCGCCCGTCCGCTCGCCGGCTTCCACGCGCGATTCGTGGAGTGACAGGCCGCGCAGATCTCTTCCGGAGGCCATTGCGGCGCGGCGCAGTCGGCGCAGACCTGGACGACGAGCTCACCGCGTTGGGCGGCCTCCCAGAACGGCCGGTCGATGCCGGTGAGGTCTGGCGCTGGCAGCCCGGCGGGCAGATAGGGAGCGTCGCTTCGTTCCATCGTTATGACAGCGAAAGCAGCAGGTCGCTGATCGGCGCGGTGACGGGGCCGCCAGCGACGAGCGCGATTTTCGCCGCGGGGACCTGGGCCGTGGACGTGCCACGGACCTGGCGGGTCGCTTCGAGGACGAGTTCGAGGCCGTGCATGTAGCACTCCGCGAGGTTGCCGCCGCTGGTGTTGAGGGGCATCTTGCCGTGCGGAGCGGTCAGGTTCTCGACCGTGCAGAAGGTCTCGGCCTCCTCGGGGCCACAGAGGCCGTGTTCGACCATGCTCATCAGCGTCCCGCCCGTGAAGTTCTCGTAGACCTGGGCGACATCGACATCCTCGGGGCCGATGCCCGCGGCGCCATAGAGCCGCTTCGCCATGCCGGCGAAGTTCGCCGCCCCGAACGAGACCTCGGTCGGCGCGATGAGGCTGAAGCCCGTCTCTGAGCCCTGGGCCGCGGCCATCACGTTCACCGGCTTCTGCCGCAGGTCGCGGGCGCGGTCCGTCGTCGTGAGGACGACGGCCGCCGCGCCGTCGTTCTCCTGGCAGCAATCGAAGAGGTGGAAGGGCTCGGCGATCCAGCGGGAGTTGTCGTAGTCCGCCCGCGTGAGCGGCCGGCCGCACATGATCGCGCGCGGATTGCGCTGGGCGTGGCCGTACGAGGCGAGCGCGATCCCCGCGAGCGGCGCCTGGCTCAAGCCGTAGCGATGCATGAAGGTGCGCGTGCGAAGGGCGATGTGCTGGGCCGGCGTGAACACCCCATACGGGGCGGTGTACGACATTGGCGCGGGCACGGAAGCCGAAGGCCGCGCCTGGCCGAAGCGTCCGAACTGTCCCTGGGCCAGTCCGCGGTAGGCGACGACGTAACGCGAGTACCCCGCAACGAGTGCCGCGGCGGCGTTCCCCACAGCGCCCGCGCAGCCACCGCCTCCTCCACCCCAGAACATGTTCGCGAAGGTGACTTCCCGGCAGCCGAGGGCGGCGGCGAGGCGCGTGGGGTCCGTGCGGTCGTTGCTGTAAGAGGCGAAGCCGTCGATCTCGCGGACGTCGAGCCCGGCGTCGTCGGCCGCCCGCTTCACCGCCTCGCAGACCAGGAGGAACTCCGAGACGGGCGAGGCGCCCCGGCGGTAGTACGTGGTCTCGCCGATCCCAACGATCGCCACCTTGCCGTTGATCCCGTTCGCCGTCACTTACCGCAGCCCGTAGTCGATAACGCCACGGCCGGGCTTGCCAGAGAGCAGGTCCGCGAAGGCATCGTTAATCGCGTTCAACGGGTAGCGCCGCGTGATCATCCCGGAGATGTCGATCTTGCCCTGGCGGTAGAAGTCCACCATGCGGTCGAACGTCTCGTGGGGATTCGCGGAGCCATAGTACGAACCCATCAGGCGCTTCTGGTGGCGGACCAACCCCACCATATCGATCGGGGCGGTCTGGCCTTCGGGCGCCAGGCCAACCATGACCGCCGTGCCGTTCGAACGCAGGGAATCGACGCACTGGCTGATCGTGGTGGCGCTGCCGAAGGAGTCGAAGGCGAAGTCGACGCCGCCGGTCATTTCCAGGATCGCCTTCACGGGGTCGGCCGTGCTGGCGTCGATGACGTCGGTGGCGCCGAAGCGGCGTGCGAACTCCAGCTTCTCGGCGACGAGGTCGATGGCGATGACCCGGGCCGCGCTGACCAGCCGGGCGCCCTGCACGACGTTGAGGCCGACGCCACCCACGCCGAAGACAGCGATCGTCGCCCCCGGGCGCATGAACGGGTTGTTGATCACCGCCCCCACGCCCGTCGTCACGCAACACCCGATGAGCGCAGCCACGTCCATCGGCACGTCATCGGGAATGGGATGGCAGGCCTGGGCGGGGATGACGGCGGATTCGGCGAAGAGGCCGAGCTTGGAAAGCTGGAAGACATCCACGCCTTCACCGTCGCGCAGCCGCGTCGTGCCGTCGTACTGGCGCGCGCCGGTCTTGCGGTTCGTCTCGCAGAGCTGCGGTGAACCGGAATAGCAGGCCCGGCAGCGTCCGCAATGGGAGACGAAGGAGAGGATGCAGCGGTCCCCCGGGGCGACGCTATCGACGCCCTCGCCGAGTTCGCGAACGATGCCGGCGCCTTCGTGGCCGAGGACGGCGGGGCGTGCGACCGTCCCCGTCGCCTCGATGAAGTGGTGGTCACTCAGGCAGATACCGGCGGCCGAGACATCGACGCGGACCTCACCGGCGCGCGGCGGAGAGGCTTCGAGTTCGACGAGTCGCAAGGGCTCGTGGGGTTCGTACAGCACGGCGGCACGGGGCATCGGTCATCCTCCGGGTCCGCGGGCAGCACGAAGCCGCCGCGGGTCTGGGCCGGAAGCATACGGCATGGGTAGGCCTGAGGGGGTACCCGCACCTGCCCTATCGGCCGGCCGGGATCGCTCCCATCCGGCCGGCCCGGTAGTCCGAGAACGCCTGGCGGACTTCGGCTTCGGTGTTCATGACGAACGGCCCGCCCCAGGCGACCGGCTCGCCGATCGGCCGGCCGCCGAGGAGCAGGATATCGAGGTAGGGCGCGCGGCTCTCCTGCACGGCGTCGGCGTGCACGGTGAGCGCCTCGCCGGGGCCGAAGACGCCCGTCTGGCCATCGCGAATGGGGCGGCGCTCGGCACCGATCGTGCCCGTCCCGGAGAGCGCATAGACCAGCGCGTTCTGGTCCGCGGACCAGGGCAGCGAGAGCCGCGAGCCGGGACTGATCGTGGCGTGAACGACGGTGATCGGCGTATGCGTGACGCCTGGCCCGGCGTGCCCGCCGAGGTCGCCGGCGATCAGGCGGAGGATCGCTCCGCCATCATCGGAAGCGAGGAGCCGGAGGTGCTGCTTGCCGATGTCCTGGTAGCGCGGGGCGGCACCCTTCAGCGCGGCCGGCAGGTTCACCCAGAGCTGGAACCCGTGCATCAGGCCGCCCGTCGCGACGAGCTGCTCGGTCGGTGCTTCGATGTGGAGGACGCCCGCCCCGGCGGTCATCCACTGGGTGTCGCCGTCGCTGATGATGCCGCCGCCGCCGTGGGAGTCCTGGTGACGAAAGACGCCGTCGAGCAGATAGGTCACTGTCTCGAAGCCGCGATGGGGGTGCCAGGGCGTGCCCTTGGCCTCACCCGCGGCCCACTCCACCGCGCCCATCTGGTCCATCATGATGAACGGGTCGATGTGACGGAGGTCGATGCCGGCGAACGCCCGGCGCACGGGGAAGCCTTCGCCTTCGAGCCCGGAGATGGCTGTCGAGACTCCGAGCACGGGTCGCTCGACCGCCCCGGGGGCGGGCAGTGCGATGCGGGGAAGGATGGACGGGTCGGCGGAAATGGCGGGCATGAGGGACCTCCTGGTCGGTGCAATGTCGTTGCTTGTGCAACTATAACACGCCTGTCAAGGCGATGGTAGCGGCGCGTCACATGCTTCGTAACAGGCGGATTCGCTCCTCGATGGGCGGGTGGCTGGCGAACATGTTGTTGAGCGCCGAGCGATGCTCCCGCAGCGGGTTCGAGATGTAGAGGTGGGCCGTCGCTTTGTTCGCGGCCTCCAACGGCTCCGGGTCCGCCGCGATCTTTTCGAGCGCCCGGGCGAGCGCGCCGGGGTTGCGGCAGAGGAGCGCGCCGCTGGCGTCGGCCAAGTACTCGCGCTGGCGGCTCACGGCCATGCGGATGGTTTGCGCGATGATCGGCGCGAGTATGGCCGCGACGATGGCGAGAATAAGGAGAAGGGCGCCGCCCTTGCCCTTGCCGCGATTCGATGAGCGGCCGCCGGCCCCGAACGCGGTGAATCGCAGCGCGATATCGGACACGAGCGCGATCACGCCCACGAGCACGGTGACGATGGTCATCACGCGGATGTCGTAGTTGCCGATGTGCGAAAGTTCGTGGGCGAGTACGCCTTCGAGTTCGGCCGGCTCAAGCTTGTCGAGGAGGCCGCGCGTGACCACGACATGGGCCTTCGACGGCTTCACGCCCGTGGCGAACGCGTTGGGCGCGCTGTCTTCGAGCACCCAGGTGCGGGGCATGGGCAGGCCGGCGCCGATGCAGAGGTTCTCCACGCGGCGAACGAACTCCCATTCGTCGTCTTTCGTCACCTCGTGGGCGCCAGAGATGGAAAGGACCACGCCTGTGGAAGCGAAGTAGCTGAAGAGCGCGTAGGCGATGAGCACCACGCCCACAACACTCAGCGCGCCGACCGGCAAGCCGAAGCCCAGCACAATGAGCGTGGCCAGGCCGCCGGCCACCACGAAAAAGAGGAAGAACAGCAACCAGGTCATCCGCCGGTTCGCGGCAATCCGGTCGTAGACGAGCATCGAGCCAGGCACGGGGCGCGTCGTCACTGGCTCATACCTCCGCGCAGACGTTCGTTGGGATCATCGCCCGGCCATCCCGGCGAAACGCGACTGGCCCGATCAGCCGGAGGCGGTCGGCGTGCCGGCGCCGAAACTCACCGTCACGTCCTCGCGGGCGGCGTCTTCGGCTTCGTAAAATTCCGATGTCTGGAAGTTAAACATCCGCGCGATGATCACGCTCGGGAAGACCGCGGTCTTCTCGTTGTAGTTGCCAACGTTCGAGTTATAGAACTGGCGGGCGTAGGCGATCTTGTCTTCGGTGTCGGTAAGTTCGCGTTGGAGTTCGAGGAAGTTCTGATTCGCCTTCAGGTCCGGGTAGGCCTCCGCGACGGCGAAGAGCGAGCGCAGCGTGCCGGTCAGCATGTTGTCGGCCTGGGCGGCAGCGGCGACGTTACCGGACTGGCGGGCGGTGTCGAGCTGGGCGCGGGCGCGGGTGACGTTCTCCAGCACCTCCTTCTCGTGGGAGGCGTAGCCCTTCACCGTCTCCACGAGGTTCGGGATCAGGCTGGAGCGGCGCTTGAGCTGGACATCGATGCCCGCCCAGGCCTCCTTGACGTTAATCCGCGCGCGGACGAGGCCGTTGTACGTGCCCCAGATGACGGCGACGATGAGGAGGATGACGACGGCTACGACGATGACGGCGATAAGAGCGCCCATGCTGGCGTTCTCCCTTCGCGAATGGGTTGTGATTATCGTAGCATCCCGGCGCGGCGGCACGGGAAGTGACGGGCGGTGGATGCTGGACAGCAGGGCTGGGAGCGTTCGCTCCGCAATTTGCGTCCGAAACCGGAGGAGGACAGACGAAGCTAGTGCCAAACTTTGCTCATAGGAAGCGCTGGGCGCTTGGAAAGAACCCCTCGCCCACCGCCGTGGGAGAGGGGCGGGGGTGCGGGCGAGTGCCCGCCCGGACTCACCCGGTAACGGCGGCAGCTAGGTTCGAACGAATCTACGACTCGGAGAGCTTGAGCCCGACGATCCCGACAAGCACGAGCGCCACCGAAGCGAGGCGCCCGGCCGAGGTCGGCTCGCCCAGCGCGATGATCCCGACCGCGACGGTGCCGGCCGCGCCTAGGCCCGTCCATACGGCATAAGCGGTACCAACGGGTAGGGACTTGAGCGCGAGCGTCAGCAAGAGGAAGCTCGCGCCACCGGTGGCCATCGCCGACACGGAAGGCCAGAGCCGTGTGAAGCCATGGGATTCCTTGAGCGAGAGCGCGAAGACGACTTCCAGGCCGCCGGCAACCAGGACAAGGATCCAGGCCACGGTGGTACTCCTTCGTTGTGTAGCGACCTGGGCGACGCGCTGCATTGCGTTCGGCCTCGTGGGGCCAGCAGGCCCGAGGGAAGTATAGGACAGCGGGTTCGCCGCTGCCTTTGGCGCGCGGAACGTTACGTGCCCCATCAACCGTTGGCGCGAGGCCGCCGCCGCCCTGGCTTTCCGTCGGGGGCGTTGGTCACAGGAGAGGGAGGGTCATCCGGGGCAGCTATCTCCACGTTCTCATTCGTTGGAGCGAAGGCGTTATCGCTATCGCGGCCGTCCAGGAAGTAATCGAGAAAGACCTTCCCGGCCGCCGTCGCCGGAAGGGCGAGCAGGATGCCAGCAATGCCAAGCAGTTCGCCGCCCACCAGGACAGCTACAAGCACGACCAGCGGCTGGAGTCCGAGCGTAGCCCCATAGACGCGAGGTACCAGGAAGCGGTCCTCGAACTGCTGATAGACGAGCAGCGCGATGAGGACGGCGACGGCCTGGGTGGGCGATTCGGAGAACGCGCCGAGGACCGCCGGTATGATCGCGATGAAGGCGCCGATCAGCGGAATGATGTCGGCGAAGGCGGCGAGAATGCCGAAGGCGAGCGCGTTGGGCACGCCGACGATCAGCAGCACGATCGTCGTGTAGACACCGATGATCCCCGAGGTGATCACCTGGCCCCGGATGTACCCGCCGACGACTCGGCCGAGGGCATGGAGGATCCGTTCAGCTTCCCTCTC
>CAZQCR010000029.1:0-20638 GCA_964591745.1 uncultured Anaerolineaceae bacterium | reverse complement strand
TCGTCTCGAACGGCCGGGTCGACTGGGGCACCGGCGAATCGGCCTCCCGAGCGGAACTGGAGGGCTTCAATGTGAACCCGGAGGAACGGCGCGCGATGTGGCGCGAAACCGTCGAGCAGGTCGCCAACATGATGGCCATGGACCCGTACCCGGGCTTCCAGGGCAAGTACTTCTCCATGCCCACCCGCAACGTCGTGCCGAAGCCGGTTCAGAAGCCGCACCCGCCGATCTGGGTCGCCTGCTCCAACCGCGAAACGATCCATCTCGCCGCCCAGCTCGGGATCGGCGCGCTCACCTTCGCCTTCATCGACCCGGCCGAGGCGAAGCACTGGGTGGACGACTACTACGACACTTTCAAGCGCGAGTGCGTGCCGATCGGCCACACCGTGAACCCGAACGTCGCCATGGTCACCAGTTTCTCCGTCCACCCGGACGAGCAGGAGGCGATCCGCCGGGGGATGGACGGCTTCCGCTTCTTCCAGTTCGCCCTCGGCCACCACTACGCCTTCGGTGAGCACAAGCCCGGACGGACCGACATCTGGAAGAAGTACGTCGCCGTCCGCGACAAGCTGGGCACGGAGATGATGGGCGGCGGCGCCGGCGGCATCGGCACGCCAACCCAACAGCGCGAGCACCTGCGCAAGTTCGCCGACGCCGGCGTGGACCAGACCGTCTTCATCCAGCAGGGCGGCAAGAACCAGCACGAACACATCTGCGAGGCCCTCGAACTCTTCGCCGGCGAAGTGATGCCCGAGTTTAAGGCGGACGAAGCGGCGCGCCAGGCGAAGAAGGCAGACGAACTCGCGCCGTATGTGGAAGCAGCCTTCAAGCGCAAGCAGTTCATGAAGGAGCTGACCGACGACGAGATCGAGACCTACCGCGCCTACGGGTTCTCCGTGGCCGAAGAGGACATCTCCCATCTGCCGGAATCACAGCAACGGCGGGCGCTGGCCATGCGCAAGATGCGCGAGGTCGCCCTCAGCAGCTGAATTTCAGGCCGTACATGGACCACCAATGGAAGCAGGCGCACCTTTCGGTGCGCCTGCTTACGTTAGCCTCCTTTACAGAACTCCTCCCTTACCACGCGCTCCGTACCATTTCCCATGGAGATAGGGGCAAACCCGTAGTGCGGATCCCCGGTCAAGATGCCGAACATCAGGTGACCGGCCTTCACGACGGGCCGCCCCGGGAGAAACACCATGCACGCCGAACACATGCGCACCTGCGCACGCTGCACCACCCCCTACGACTGGCGGCGTTCTTCCAGTAGCTCCCTGAAGATGACCTACTGCGGCGTCCTCTGCGAACGTGCCGGACTCGGCTTCACCATCGAGTCGATGCTGCGCGGGGCCTTGACCGTGGTCCACCCTGAATGGCGGATGCTGATGGCTGCCTGAGGCGGAGCCCCGTCCGAAAGACGGAGGCGCAATCATCCTCCTGGCGGTCGTAACGGCCGGGCAGGGAAGGCATGCTACGAAGCAGAACCGGAGCCCGCTGGGCCAGGAGAGAACACCATGGAAACCACCGTTGCCCTTATCGACCACATCAAGAGCTGCGCCCATTGCGGCCTGCGCTATGACTGGCGGCGTTCGCCCAGCGGCTCGCTGAAGATGACCTACTGCAGCTCGCTCTGCGAGCGGGCCGATCTCGGCTTTACGATCGAGGCCCTCCTGCGCTTCGAACGGAGCGACGGCCCGTTGATCCCGGTGCAGCTGCCGCTGGCAGCCTGAACCGCAGCGTTACACATTCGTCATCTGCGCGGCTGGCGCGAGGAGTGGCAACCTTCTAAGGTTGAAGTACGTTCTCTTAAGTGAGAGGTGGTGGAAGCCACCCGGGGAGGTAGGGAACAAATGGAAACGCCAATCGGTCCCGGTGCAACGGGGATCAGCCTCAACAACATCAAGCTCTGCGCGCGCTGCAGCCTCCGCTACGACTGGCGGAAGTCCCCCAGCACGCTGAAGATGACCTACTGCAGCTCGCTCTGCGAGTTCGGTGACCTCGGTTTCACCCTCGACGCGATGCTGAAGATGCAGCGCGTTCCAACTGCCGTAAAGGACGAAGCGCCCGCCGCTATCTAAGCGCAGGCAACCTGGTTCAGCCTCTATACAGAAGGCCGCCCAATGGGCGGCCTTCTGCGTTGACGAACCCCCCGGCGGGGCGGACGATGGCTTGGTGAGCAAGCGCGGCTGGGGGCGACGGAACCGCTGGTGGCCACCCTTCATCCTCGCGCTCGGCACGCTGGGCGGCGCCCTTGGCTTCCTCGTCATGGCGACGATGGACAGCTCCGGGACCGATTCAACGCCAGCCCAGGGCGGCGCCCCATCCGCATCACCCTCGGCCGCCTCGCGAAGCGGGCTGACGTACGAAGGAGCGCTCCCCGCGGCCCTGGCCGACACGCCCAGCCTGAAGGCAGGCGAACCCGGGAAAGCCGCCGACCTTCGCTTCGAGGCGGTCGAGAGCGGCGGTGTGGTCGCGCGCTACTTCGTGCCGGTCGCCTCATGGTCCTCCGCGCTGGACGCGGTGACCTCGGCCGAACTCCTTGCCCTCATGTACGAGGGCCCGGTGACCACGGTTGCGGGGCTCGGCGTGATGGCTTCCTGGGCCGCCGTCGAGCAGGACCTGGCCACCGTCTCACGCTTCGGTCCCGCTCCCGGGGGGACGGTGGCCACGTACGACGACCTCCGGGCCGGTATGAACAGGCCAGGCGTCTACCACTTCGCCTTCGTCCCCCTTGCCGAGCTTCGCCCGGGGATGGTCGCGCTGGCGATCGACGGAGTGGACCTCGTCCGGGGCGTGGGCGACCCGATGGCGTGGCGGTTCGCTGAGCGGGTCGCGGTCACAGGGCTAACGGACCGCGGAAGGGCCGCCGTCCCCGCGCTCGAAGTTCAGCTCGCCGCGCCCCTCCCCGTCGTCACCCGCATCGCCGCCACCGGCGACATTCTTATGTCCCGCTGCACGCTCGCGAAGATCCGGGCGACCGGCGATTGGTCCGCCCCCTTCCGCGGTCCCGTGGGGGCATATCTCGCCGCCGCCGACATCGCCCTCGGCTCGCTCGATGGCAGCATCCAGGATATCGGCGAGCCCTACGGCTGCATCGCGACGACCAACCTTACCTCGCCAGCCGAGACGATCGCGGCGCTGACAACGGCGGGCTTCGACGGGATGACCGTCGCCACCAACCACGCCTTCGACTGTGGCGATGGCGCCTGCGGCAGCCGGGCCCTCCTTCGCTCCATGGAGCTGCTGCGCGGGGCCGGGATCAAGACCACCGGCGGCGGCGCCAACCTCGCCGAGGCACTCGCGCCAGCGATCTTCGAAGTCAACGGCGTTCGCATCGGCGTCCTCGGCTTCGACGACATCGCCGCCGAGGATATCGGCGCGGACAAGACGAGCCCGGGCACGGCTCCGCTCGACGACACCTACGCGGACGACCAGGCGGACCTCCCGCGCGAGCCCGCCTTCTACAAGCCGGCCGCACTCCTCGGCCTCGAACGCTTCTCCGCGGCCATTCGCAAGCTGAAGGCGGAGGTCGATGTCGTCATCGTCCAGGTGCAATCGGGCACGGAAGACACCCACGATCCGAGCGTGCGGAGCATCAAGGCCCTCCGCGCCGCTGTGGACGCAGGCGCCGACCTCGTCGTCGGTAACCAGGCGCACTGGGTGCAGGCCGTCGAACTCCGCAACGGCGTCTTCGTTGCCTATGCCCTGGGGAACTTCGTCTTCGACCAGCTGCACACACCCGAACACAGCCAGGGCTACATTCTCGAAGCTACGCTGCACGGCAAGCGAGTCATCCAGGTTCGCATGTTGCCCTACCAGATCGTGGAGCAGCATCGGCCTGAGTTCGTGACCGGGGAGCTCCGCGCGAAGATCATTCGCGATGTAGTGGAGGCGGCGGAAGCCCTGGGGAGCCGCTAGCCAGGGAGCCTGTCGCCCTTCTTTCCCTCGCTCTTCGCGTCTTTGATCCTTTGCGTTAAGCCCGGGTCTCCGGAACTAAACGCAGGCCGTCAATCAGATGACAATCACGTCAACAACCACGAGGTGGATACGTGAGACCGGCCGTTCTGCCGTAGATTAGGAGGAGGACAGCCGACGAGGAGGGCAGCCTTGAGAGCCGACATTATCGCCGAAGAGATCGAAACGCTGCGCGAGACGATCCGCGCCAACGACGGCGCCAACATCGCCCGTGGCCCCTTCGCCCGGAAGGTCGACCAGCTCATCCGCGACTTCTACGACGACATCGGTGAGCTTACCGCGCTCCGACTCTCCGATATTCTGGACCTCTTCCTCATCAAGGTGCTCTACGTAGACCGAGGCAGCCGCGACGCGGCCACGCTCGCCTACCTTGGCGAGCTGCTCGGGCGCTACCTCCAGACGGGGACCGCGAACCTCCCGGGCGGCGGGACCGTGCCCTATCTCGGGGACCTGTTGACGCTGGAGTCCCAGGGCCACACCCGCCAGCGCGCCTTCGAGACGTACCGCCAGTACGGCGACAACGCGATCTTCATCAGCGGCCTCTTCTCGGATAGCCTCGGCCGCAAGCGCGGTCCAGGAAGGATGGGGGGCGCGCCATTCGTCGATCAGCGGTACTTCGCCACAGTGGGCCGAATGTCGTACGAACGGGCGGCCGGCGAAGACGCCGCAGAGCAGATGCAAATGCGGACAACCCTGCTGCGGCTGGCTCGCTGGTTCGACCTGTACGTCGATGCGCTGAACGACATGAGCGGGCGCTACGTGATGGGCATCGACATGCGGCTGATCACGGACAAGATGCTCGACGCGTTCAACCTTTACCGCCAGACGCACGAAACCGAGCACCTGGCAAGCGCCCGGATGTACGCCGCGCTGCTGAAGCTGGATGGCCGCCAGTGGCCCGCGCTCGATGAACTCGCCCTCGATCTCAGCTTCTAACGAGAGCACCTTCCCTCGCTGGTTGCCGCCGGGGACTCGCTCCCGGACAATGGCCCCACAGCTTACCGAGGGGTAGAGAGCCATGCCGATCACACTGGGCGACAACGAACGCGAAACGAAATGGCGGAACGAAGTCCGCGCCTTCATTAACGAGAACAAGGGCGTCTTCAAGAACGGCGACGCCGAGGGCGAAAGCGGCCTCTTCGGGCGCATGGGCGCCGTCAAGGAGTGGCGCGAGCGAGTCGCCAAAAAGGGCTGGATCGCACCATCCTGGCCTTCGAAGTACGGCGGCGCCGATATGTCGGTAGCCGACCAGTTCATCATGAACGAGGAGTTCGGCGAGGCTGGCGTCCCGGCCAACTCCGGCGGCTTCGGCGTGATGATGATCGGCCCCACGATCATCGAGCACGGCACCGAGGAACAGAAGACCGAGTTCCTCGGCGGCATCATTCGCGGCGAGACGATCTGGTGCCAGGGCTACAGCGAACCCGGCGCCGGCAGCGACCTCGCCAGCCTCCAGACGCGCGCCGTCCGCGACGGCGACGACTACGTCATCAACGGCCAGAAGATCTGGACCACCGGCGCCCAATACGCCGACTGGATGTACATGCTCGTCCGTACCGACCCGGACGCGCCCAAGCACCGCGGCATCACCTACCTCCTCGTCGATATGAAGAGCCCCGGCGTCACCGTCCGCCCCCTGACCACCCTGGCCGGGACCCAGACCTTCAACGAAGTCTTCTTCGAAGACGTGCGCGTGCCCGTGAAGAACCGGATGGGCGATGAGAACCGCGGCTGGTACGTCGGCACTACCACGCTCGACTTCGAGCGCTCCTCCATCGGCACGGCTATCGGCGTAAAGAAGGGGCTCGAAGGGCTCCTCCGCCAGGCGAAGAAAGCCGGCGCCCCGGCGAACTTTGACCGTGCCTCCGCCCGCGTCGAATTCGCCGACCGCTGGGTGGAGGCCGAAGTGGCGCGGATGCTCAGCTACCGCGTGGTCAGCATGCAGGTGAAGGGCCTCATCCCGAACTACGAAGCGAGCATGTGCAAGCTCTACCTGAGCGAGCTTCAGCAGCGGATCGCCGCGCTCTCCATGCACCTCTTCGGCATGCACGGGATGGTGATCAACCGCAGCAGCATGGGCTACATGCAGGCCGTCAGCGCCACCATCGCCGGTGGCACCAGCGAAGTGCAGCGCGGCATCGTCGCCACGCGGGGCCTGGGCCTGCCCCGGGGGTAAATGCGGTGCAACCGCCGCGGCGTCAGGCCAGAGGCGGAAGCGCATTCAGGAGTCGTTGACCCACTGCGTCAGGTATTCGACGGTGTTGACGAGAGACGCTGGGTCCGTGTGATGCCCGAGGAGCCGGGCGAGGCCACGAAGTTCCTGGCCAACGCTGAAGTGCCGCCATTGGTGGATGATCACGATACCGGCGTGTTGCTTTCCCTCCGCCATCCAGGAAGCGTGAAGCCTGAGGAAGTCCGACTCATTCCTGGTCACGACGGTCCAACCACGCGCGGCTGCGAACGCAAGGTGGACCTCGTCGGGCGAACCCTCTATCCCCTCCTCGCGGCTCACGTGGCACTCAAGGCCGCCCCGGCGAAGCTCCTCGTAGACCGCGCGCCTCCGGGAGTCGTCATCGAAGTACAGCGCAACTGGCACTATGCGCGCCGAGTCGTCGGCCAATTCCGCGCCCGCTCGTCCGCCTCGCGTTCATATTCCTCGACGCTGCGGTCGATCTCCTCGCGGTTGGCCAGGTAGTAGGTGAGGGCGGCATACACCTGGAGCGGCGTCATCGCTCTCTCTTCGGCGATCCCCTCCGCCGTAAGCCCTTCTGCGTACAGCATCCCCACACTCGCCACCGTCTTCCGCGTGCCACGCACGTACGGCCAGCCATCGTGCCAGTTGGGGTCGCTATCGATGAACTCGCCGATGTCGAAGGGCGCGGTTGTGGGCATGGAGCGATCCTACACCAACGGCGCGCTCGCGAAGACGGACGCAAAGCCGATCGCTTGAACCGCGCATCCGCGCGCCGCTACAATGGATGCGAAACGGAACCGTTATGGAGGCACCCATGCGCACGCTCACGCTCAAGAACGTCCCCGACGATCTCTACGAGGCGATCAAGGCTCGGGCGCTGCGAAATCGTCGCAGCCTGAACCAGGAGGCGATCCTCGGGCTCTCCGGCCTGCTGGCGATTGATGAGTCACGAGCGGTCCTTGAGCGCATCGACCGACATCGGAGCGAGATGGCAGCCGCCGGTGTCTGGGTCACGCCGGAAGAGGTTGAGGCCATGATCGATGCGGGACGCCCATGATAACGGTGGACACACAGCTCCTGGTCTACGTGCACATGCCCGGACCGCAGAGCGAGCTTGCCCGCCAAGTCCTCGCCCGCGACGCTGAGTGCGCAGCTCCCTCCCTCTGGCGTAGTGAGTTCCGGAACGTGCTCCTCGGCTACCTGCGCCGGGAGACGCTCACCGTCGAGGACGCGCATCGCGCCTTCGACGATGCCGCCGGTTTGGTCGCTGGCCGCGAGTACACCCCATCAACGCCAGACATCCTTCGCCTGGCCACCAACAACCGGATCACCGCCTACGACCTGGAGTTCGTCAGCGTCGCCGTGCGGCTCGGTGTGTCACTCGTCACGTTCGACAAAGAAGTGCTGGCGCAGTTCCCGGGCGTAGCGGTCCACCCGGCGGACTTCCTCGCAAACTAGCTGTCGCTAGGCGTAGCCACCCCTGATGTAGTCCCGCGTCATCTGGGCGTGGCCCTCGTGTTCGGCTGCGTGACGGAGCACCACGAGCAGCAGCTCCAACACCGTCACTCGTCCCCGACGGCGATGCTCGCGGATGTCGTCCAGTGCTTCCAGAGTGAGTGTCGCGAAGTAAGCTTCCAGGCGTCGGCGCAAATCCCGCCAGTGCTCTTGGAGTTCGGCCGCGGTTCGCGAGCTGTTGTCTACGAACTCGTACTCCCGGGTGCGCAAGACCGCCTGGCCACCAGCGACGCCGAGGATGTTCTCTTCGGCGTTCGCCATCACGTGCCTGGCGATGCTGGCCAGGCTGTTCCACCCCGCGACGTCTGGCTTCTCCCCCAGCTGTTCTTCCGTGAGTCCGTCGCCGAGCGAAAGGATGCGGTCAACGCACCGGAGGATGCGGTCAGTCAGCAGCGCGAGCTGGTCCGGTGTCACCGAGCTGGCCCACGCCGCGGCGGCTCGCGGCGGCCGGCGCTGCGCCCGAGCGCGTAGTGGGGCGTCAGCATCTCCACCCGCTGGCCCGCGTGCGGGTCGAGAATCCTCGCGTAGATGCGCGGGTGCGTCCGTTCCAACCCGGCGACGTCCATGTCGCTCGTGACCACCGTCGGCAGCCGCGAAACCGTACGGTAGTTCACGATCTGGTAGAGCTTCTCATCCGCCCACGGCGATGAGTTGTGCGCCCCCAGGTCGTCCAGCACCAGCAGGTCCGCGTTCCGAACCTGTTCGAAGATGTCGTCGTAGACGGCGTCTGAGTTCGGGTGGAACGACTTTCGCAGGTGGTCCAGCAGGTCCGGCACCACCGCGAAAAACACAGAGCGGCCGCGATTCAACGCCTTGTTCGCGATAGCGGCCGCAAGGTGCGTCTTGCCGCAGCCGTTCGCCCCCAGCAACACCAGCCAGCCGTACGGGTCCTCCGCATACTCGCGGGCCACCGTAACCGCCGCCGCGAATGAAGCCCGCTCGACCGCGGTCCACGCCGACGACTCGACGAGATCGCTGAACTGCATCTCCGCCAGCCGCTCACGCGCCATCCCGCCGACCTGCCAGTACCCGATGGCGGCGGACGGGTGGAGCGTGATGACCTGGCTCAGGCCCTCATCGCGCAGCCGCGTGCTAATCCGGTCGTCCAGCTGGTCTGGGCGAAGCGTCGTCGTGAAGACGGTGGCCAGCCGCGTGTTGTAGCGATGGTTCACCACCTGGAGCAGTTTCTCCTTCGCCCAGGGTGTACCGGCCGAGGCGTCGATGTCGTCGAGCAGAAGAAGGGGCGCGTTGCGGATGTGGTCAAAGAGCTGGTCGAACCCGAGTTCGCCCTCTTCCGCGTCGTAGCTCGCGCGAAGGTGGTCGAGGAGGTCGGGCGCGACCATGAAGAGCGCCGGTCCGCCCAGTTCGATGCGACGGTTGGCGATGGCCGCCGCCAGGTGGGTCTTGCCGCTGCCGCTAGGCCCGGTGAACACCATCCAGCCATCCGGATCCTCGGCGAATTGGCGGGCCGCGTCGAACGCCTCGCCGAACGAAGGCTCATTGCCGCCACGGCCGAGGCGCTGGAGCGAAGCGAAGGTGAAGCGGGTGAGCGCGCCGAGGTTGCTCAGCCGCTCGAGGCGGTTGCGTCGCACGTCCTGGGCTTCCGAGAGGACGCAGCCGCAGGGTTCAACCTTGCCGAACAGTGGGTCGTCGATCGGCCGCTGACGCCGGACGAAGCCGCCCCCTCCGCAAAGCGGACAGGGCGGGACGCCGGTCTCAGCGGCGGCGAGCGACGTACCCGGGGGTGGGACGGCCGTCGCGGGGGGCCGGGTCGTAAGAATCTCGTCCAACCGTTTCATTGCGGCCCTCCTCGGTCCAACGTTGCAGGATGCGTTCAACATACCGCCAGCTGCGCCGGTTCAGCTCCACGGCTTCTCGGAAAGCGTCCTCGATCCACTCCCAGGGGTACTCCTCCGCCGAAGCGAGCAGCCGTTCGGCGACGAGCGGTGTGATCGTGCCGATGTTCTCTTCGTACAGGCGGAAGATGCCCGGGCGGGCCTCGACGGCGATCGCCCGGACCGTCGTGCGTGGGCGCAGTTCGAGCTCGCCGGCGCGGGCCCGGGCCACAGCCCGCCGTGAGCCGGGGTTGTTGACGAAATAGGCGACTTCAACACCATCCGGCCCCAGGAGCTCGATCGCGAGGAGCGCGCCCATGCTGGCGCAGGCAGCGAGGCCGCGCTGGAGGCCGGCTTCGTCGCAGGCAAGGGCGATGAACGCGGCCCGGCAGCCGTCATCGTCCCAGAGGTCCGGCGCCGTTACGAAGCGAACCTCCGTCCGTTGCTCCTGGACGGCCTTGCACGCCCACAGAAAGGCGAGCACATCGGCCGGCGACGAGAGCAGCGGCATGACGGCGCTGAAGAAGCTGTTCGGCACCACCGTCCCTTTGCCGACCGAGGGAAACCCGGGAAAGGCCGCGTGCTCCTCGCTCATAGGCCGTCATCGGTGCGGAGAACCCAGTCCTCGAACTTCGCCAGGCGGTCGCGAAACCGCAGATCGACGCCGCCAATCGGGCCGTTCCGGTGCTTCGCCACGATCACGGATGCGACACCCTTCGGGTAGGCGCTCTCCGGCAGCTCCGGGTGCTGCTGCGCCCACTGCTCGGGCGTCACGTACAGCTCCTCGCGGCTGAGGAACATCACCACATCCGCGTCCTGTTCGATCGAACCCGAGTCACGAAGGTCGGAGAGCATCGGGATCCGCGGGTGGCGGTTCTCGATCGCCCGGGAGAGCTGGGCGAGCGCGATGATCGGCACGTTCAGCTCCCGCGCCAGGCCCTTCAGCGTCCGCGAGATGTAGCTGATCTCCTGGACGCGGTTCTCGTTCCGGCCGCCGCCTTCGCCCGCCATCAGCTGGAGGTAGTCGATGACGATCAGGTCCAGCCCCTTCTCCCCGGCGAGGCGGCGGGCCTTGGCTCGCAACTCAGCGGCCGTGAGTACCGGCGTATCGTCGAACCAGATGTTCGCCTCGGAGAGGTCGCCCGAGGCGCGGATGATCCGCCGTTCCTCAAGCTCCGTCTGTTGGCCGAGGCGCAGGCGCGTGCCATCGACGCCTGACTCCGCCGCCAGCAGGCGCACGGCCAGCTGCTCGCTCGACATTTCGAGCGAGAAGAAGGCGACGTTCGCGCCCTGGTTGACGGCCGCGTTGCGGGCGATGCCGAGGGCGAAGCTGGATTTCCCGACGCTTGGCCGGGCGCCAACGATCACGAGGTCGGAGCGTTTGAGACCGCCGAGCAGGGCGTCGAGGTCGCTGTAGCCGCTGAGAATGGCGGCCATCTCGCGCCGCTGGACGGCGTCGGCGTCTTCATCGAGGTAGGCCTGGAGGAGCTGGCTGATGTGGACGAAGTCGCGGAAATTCTCGCCGCCGCGGAGACGCTGGATCAGCTCTTCCGCCCGCCCGAAGACCGTGTGGATATCCGCGGGCGCCTCGTAAGCCATCTGGAGGATGGCCGTCGAGGCGTGGATCAGGCCACGGTAGGTGGAATCGCGCTTGACGATCGCCGCGTAGAACTCGGCCCCGAGGCTGGTGGGCAGACGGCGGATGATATCGCCGAGGTACGTCTGGCCGCCGACATCCTCCAGGCGCTCCTTGCGCGAAAGTTCGTGCGCGACGGTGATCTGGTTGATCGCCTCATCGCGCTGCCAGAGGTCGACACACGCTTCGTAGACCCAGCCGTTCTTCTCGCGGAAGAAATCGGAGGGCTTGAGGATCGGGGCGACGTGGAAGATCGCCTCGCTATCTACCAGGAGAGCGGCGACGACGGCTTCTTCGGCCTCGACATCATGTGGGGGGAGCCGTTCAAGTACCTGCAGGGTCATGGGCGGAGGTGGGACCGGGTGCGGCAGCGTGGCCGTGGCCACGAGCAGCGTTCGCCTCGACGATGGTCCCGGTCACCTCCTTCCGTCAGTCTTCGGATTCTGATTCCGCGTCGGCGTCAACGGTGGCTTCGCCGTCTTCAACTTCGCCACGGCGGGCGCGTTCCTGGCGGACGGCGTATTCGACCTCAGCCACTCGCTTCGCTTCGGCTTCCGCCTGGGCGGCGCGTTCCGCTTCGAGCCTCGCCACAACCGGCTTCGACTCTTCATCCGGTCCAACGTCCACCGTGATCTCCACGGAGACGTTACGCGTGAACTTCACGGTCACCGGGCGGGCGCCGAGCTCCCGGATCGGTTCCGGCAGGAGGATGATGAGGGGATCCACTTCGTGGCCGCGTTCCGCGAGCTTTTCAGCGATGTCGCGATTCGTGACCGAGCCGAAGAGGCGGCCGTTCTCGCCGACCCGAGCCTCGATCGTGATCGTGTAGCCAGCGAGCTTCTCGCTCAGGCCGCGGGCGTCCGCGTCGAGCTTCTCCTGTCGGCGGGTTTCCTTCTGCGCGAGCGAATTGGCGCGCTGCAGATTGTCCTTGCTGGCCGAACCAGCCATCCCGCGGGGCAGGAGGAAGTTGCGAGCGAAGCCGTTCTTCACGTCCTTCACTTCGCCAACCTGGGCAGTACCTTCTACGTCTTCGAAAAAGACGACCTTCATGGGAGACCTCAGTACGATTGGGGGATTCGCGCCGCCTGAAAGAACGGACGGACGCACTGCCCTGCGGGAACCCGTAGAGCACCGTATGCCCACGATGGTACCCACTCAACGCGTTATCGTCGCGTCGGGGAACCCTGAACCGAAGGTTCACCGGCCGCATGGTGGTTACGTCGCCTCGCCTCCCGTCTCAGCGTCGGGCGCCGGCGCGACAACTCCTGTCGCGTTCGCCCGAGCATGGCCCACGAGGGCAGCTCGTTCAGCGACACTGGCGCAGGCGAGGATCAGCCTCAGAGATGACCGTCCAGCTGTCCACGTCGCGGATCGCCGCCCGCTCCACCATCACCACTTCGACCAGAGAGATCGCCGCCGCGTTCCTCGGGCCCAACTGCTCCGTCGATGTCACGGCGATGAAACCATCGTTCCCGGAGCGCCAGACCGACTGCACGACGTCAAACCGGCTCTCGTTCCCGAGTACACCGAGGAGCGCGTGCGTATCCAGCGGTGTGGCCCGCAGCTCCGCCAGCGTCTCCGGGGGTATGCCGAGAGGGCCGTAGTCGGCGAGCGGGGCGAGTTGGGAATCGTAAGTGACGATCAGCGGGCTGGGCATTCGCCGGCTCAGTTGGAAGCGCCATGTTCGCGACGAATGAACGCGGACGAGCTCGCCACTGGTGTCCGGGAATCTGTGGCGGACGAGCCAGTTGTACTCACCCACCAGCTTGCCCGGGACCGAGAGGAGGACGAAACGCAGGCCCCTTCGGTCCATCGCAGACCGTGTCCCACTCGAATTCGACAACCCGGTTCGTGACCGTGACGCTCCGCGGAGCCGTGGGCCCCATCGGATTCTGCGAGCCGCGGGTCCAGAGCAGCAACGTGCGACCCGAGACCGACACGTCCGGCGGAACGTCGATCTTCAAGTCCGCCAGGGCAGACGCGAGTTCGCCTTTCGTCTGGATGAGGCGAACGACGTCAACATCATCGGGCCGCCCAAAGGGCTGCCCGGAGTAGGTGCCGTGCGCAACGATGCGAATTCCGGACGAGCCTTCTGGTGAGCCACCGCCGCAACCCGCCAGGCACAGCGCAAGAACTACCAGGACAGGCCGCAATGCCGGTCGCAAGCGAAGATCACCTAACACCGAACAGGCCCCTTTCGGTCCTCTCCAATTCGCACCCTGACCCAACGTCGCTGCCAACGACTTTCACATCCCGGTGCCGCCGTCGATCTGTGGACTCGGACCTCGGACCTCGGACCTCAGACCTCAGAACACGTCCAGCGGCTCGCCATTCGGCGGGCCATCCAGGCAGGCCATGATCGCGGGCGAGACGCCCGTGTGCCACGGAGCGCTGGAGTAGCGGGCGAACGCTGCTTCGTCGTCGAACGACATGAACAGGATGTACTGGGGCCGATCGCCACGCGTCTTGCGGTATTCGAAGACCTGGCCCGGCTCGTTGGCGTGGACATCGCGGACGAGTTGCGAGACCAGCGCCTCGAATTCGGCCTCCCGGCCCTGCGCGACATCCAGTCGCCAGAGCATCGTCGTCGTCGCCATCGGTCCTCCCGGGCGGGCGCACTGCCCGCGCATCGCATTCTGGACGGACCGCCAGGAGTTCACAAGCGGCAGGACGCCGCTACAGCCCGCCGCTGACGACGAGCGTATGGCCCGTGACCCAGCTGGCCGCGGGTGAGGCGAGGTAGACCACGGCCGCAGCCACGTCGCGCGGCGCCCCCAGCCGCTTGAGCGGCACGCCCGGCCCGATCGCGGCATGGAGCTGCTCTTCCGTGAGTTTCGTGTACTCGATCATGACTTCCGTCGGGATCGGCCCAGGCGCGACGCCATTCACCCGGATCAGCGGCGCGTGTTCTGCCGCCAGCGTCCGCGTCAGGCTGTCGACCGCCGCCTTGGCCGCGGAATACGGCCCGTTCATGGGCGAGGGCTTGCCAGCGGCGATCGAGGAGATGTTGATGATGCTGCCACCCGCGGTCATCCGCCGGGCAGCGGAGCCAGCGCCCGCCCAGACGGCCTTGAGGTTCAGGTCGAGCTGGTTGTCCCAGGCCGCCTCGGGCGTGCCTTCGAGCGTACGGGCCGTGCGGTCCTGGGCGCCCCCAGCGTTGCTCACCCAGATGTCGAGCCGCCCCAGGCCATCGACGGCCGCCTGGGCAAGGGCGTCGATGGCGGCGAGGTCGAGCATATCCGTCTGTACGGCGAGCGCCCGGCGGCCCAGCGCCCGCACACGGCCCGCCACCGCCTCGATCTCGTCCTTGCGCCGCGCCGCGACCACAACGTCCGCACCGGCCTCGGCCAGGGCGAGGGCGATGCCCTCGCCGATACCGCGTCCGCCGCCGGTAACCACCGCGACCATGCCATCGAGCCGAAAATCGTCGAGAATACCCATCTTCGTCCTCTTCACCCTGAATCATGGGAGTGTACGCAAATGTCCGCTGAGAGAAACAAAGCCGTCGTTCGCCAGCTCTTCGAACTGTGGAATTCGGGAGAAACAACCCGCGTCGGGGAGTTCTACGACCCCGCCTACACCGCTGACTATCAGCCCTACAGCTCACGAGTCGGCCTCGACGGTGCTCGAGCGATGATCGAAGGCGCCCACGCCACCTTCCCGGACTACCACGAAGAGCTGTTAGAGATGACGGCCGAAGACGACCGGGTCGCGGTCTGGCTGCGAATCACGGGTACGCACTCGGGCGCTCCGTGGGGACCGGTCCCACCGTCGGGGAAGCGAGTGAGCTACGAAGAGATGCTCGTGCTCACCTTTCGCGACGGCAAGGTGGTGCATCAGCGCGGGATCGCTGACAACCTGAGCCTCCTTCGCCAGTTCGGGCTCGTCCCGGTGCCGCCGGGCCAAACAGCCGCGCGCGCCGACGATAGCTAACCGGCGTACTCCCAGCCCAGCTCGCGTTCGATCAGCATCTCGCCAGCCCGAACGACGTCGCCATCGGTCACCTCGCCGATGACGATCGTGTGGTCGCCCGCTGGCACGAACTGACGGACGTCGCAGGTAAACCAGCCGAGCGCCTCGTCGAGGACCGGGCAACCGTTTTCATGAACGCCGTACTCCAGCCCCTCCAGCTTGTTGAACACGACGGAACGCGTCTCCTCCGAGCGGCCCTGGATCTTCCTCGATTCGGCCGGCATCACGACCTTCCGCGCGATCTCGTCGCCGTCCTTCTCGTGGAGGAGGTTCACGCTGAACGCCTTCGTCGCGCGAACAAAGCGAAGCGTGCGGGCGTCGTTCTCGATCGCGACGGCGACGAGGCGGGGAGTGAACGAGACCTGCATCACCCAGTCCGCGATCATCGCGTTCAGTTCGCCTTCGCCGCTGTGGGAGCCAATGACGTGGACGCCGTAGGAGAGCTTCAGCATCGCCTGCTCGGGGCCCGGCAGCACCTTTGGGCTACCGGGAAGGATGGGGAGCTCGGGGTGAGTCACAGGGCGCTCCTGGGCGGTTTGCCCGTGTCCATCGTGCCATGCGGCGTGGAAGGGCGCAGTTCAGCCTGTGGAACCGAACGGGGAGATGCGAAGAGGGGAGGCCTTGCGGCCTCCCCTCTCGATGGTTCCGTTGTTCGCGGTTTAGTTCGTGAAGCCGTTGTAGAGGCCGTCGTTGTCCCCTACCGACTGGTCGGAGGTCACGTCGGCGACGACCACGATGGGCACGTTGCTCGTGATCACCATACCGCCCCAGAGGCAGGCCGGGTCCGCGCCGAGGCCGTTCGGCGCGCTGGCACTGTTAGGCAGGTTCTGATAGAAGACCTGCGAGCCGACCACGGTGAAGGTGGCCGTGTAGGTTGCGGCTGCGCCGCAACCGGGCGCCGGCGTGGTCGTATCGGCGACCGTGGTCAGGGTGATGTTGGCCGAGCCGCCACCAGGAACGGTGACATTCACCCAGGTGTTATAGCCACAGGTGCCTGTCTGGGCCGCGCAACCCGGGGTGGAGAAGGCGCGACGGAAGACGAGCGGCAGCTTGGCCGAGGTCGCCGCCCGGTCACTCGGGATGGCGCTCACCGCGGTGTAGGTGTCACGGTCATCGAGCGTCGCGGGGTTCAATTCCGAACGGAAGAGGACCGCGGCGATCGGGTTGGCCGATGTAATCGTTGCGCTGCCGACGAAGCCTTCCGGAAGGCCCGGGGTCTCATAGGCGCTGTGGTTGGCCGTACCGTTGGCGGGAAGGTTCTTGGCGATCACGATCGTCGAGCCACCACCCTGCGGGGTGTAGGTGATCGTCGCGACCGTGGCTGTCGCGTTCGGGTTCGACATGAGGATCTGGCTGTAGAAGCCGGAGATCTTCAGGGCGATCGGGACGATGATCGTCGTTCCCAGGTCGTCTGTGGTCGAAGCGGCGTTCGTATAGTTGAAGCCGTCGTACGAGGCGATCTGGAAGCGGCCGTTCCGAAGACGATACGCATCGACGGCTGCCGTCACCGGCGAACCCGTCGAGGTGATCGTCGCCGACATCAGCTTGCCAACCGTGGCGGCGGGCATCGCGAGGATGCTTTCCGCCGGCACCGCCAGTGGGCCGAACGCGATCTGGCCGTTGGCCGGGATGGCGTAGGTGCCGACCGCACATCCGCTGCCGCCGGTGCCGTTCGCGTCCGTCGTTCCGCCACCACCGGAGACCACAGGGTCGAAGGCGTAGGCGATGGAGACGCAGGCGACGGCGCTGCCCGTGTTCGCGATGGCGAAGCGCGTCTGGTAGATGTTGTCGTTGTTGTTGGCGATGAACGGCAGGGTGACGATGTTGCTGCCTGTGCCGAACGAGTTGTGAACGGAGTAGGCGTGCCGCTCAGTCGTAGCTTCCACCATGTCCCGGACGAGGAGGGCGTTGATCGGCTGGTCGCTCGAGACGACGCCGACGCCGCGGAAACCAGGAAGCAGACCCGTATTCAGGGCCTGGACGAACGTCCGGGTACCGCCGACGGGGACGTTGAACTCCTGCTTGCCCGCGCCCGGTACGGGAACGCCAGCAGGCGTGTAGATGTCCATGGCGATCGTCGCGGGAGCCGAGCCATTGTTCTGGACGATGACGTTGGTGTTCTCTTTCGCGTTCGGGAGCAGGGCTGCCGAAACCGAATACGGAAGCTCACCGCGGACCGGCGCCGTCTGCGGGTCTCGCCCGCTCCGGGCAAGCGCCGAGCCGCCAATAACCGTCGATGCCGCCAGCGCTGCCAGCGATGCCGTGATAGCCAGGGTACGAATTCGGACCATGCGTGCTCTCCTCATCCCCCAAAGTGTCCCCGTGTATTCGCCTTTAGTCAACGAATAGCAGGGCGGTAGCGGGCGGCGGGGTGTAAACGGTCTGTAACTTCTCCGGCGTTCACCCGTTGGTCCCCTCCGTCAGGTGAACTGGTTCAGGCCCTGGAAGAAGAGGACGAGGACGACCGCGGCCGTCACCATCCCGATCACCAGCTTCGAACCAGCCATTCGCCCGTATTCTCACACGTTGAAGGAAGCCGCGCCATCGTCTCCTCTACTTTCTCTCTCAGGGAGGCCGGAGCGTAAAGCGGCGTTTACGTCTTCCGCGCCCGATCTTCCGCCCGTAGGCGTACGATCGGGCGCATGGTTCGCCTTCCACTTCTTGTCACTCTGGTTCTCGTGGGTCTCGCCCTGGCCGGCTGCGCTGGTGGTGCCGTCACGTCCGGTGAGTCATCGCCACGTCCGGCAGGCAGTTCGCAAGCATCCGAAGCCACCACGACCGCCTCGGACGCGGCTTCGGGCACGGCGGCGGCAACCGCGCTGGCCGCCGGAAAGCCCGTGGTCTACTGGATCCATACGGACTGGTGAACGAATTGCGCGCGCATCCGCCCCGTGTGGGCGGACCTGACCAGGCAGTACGGAAGCGATGTCGAGATGATCGTGGTAGACCGCGACACGGCTGAAGGAAAGAAGTTCGCCGAATCGCACCGGATCTACTACCAGCCCGGCTTCGTCGTCCTCGACCGCACGGGAAAGGTCACCTACGAAGGCCTCGGCCCGTATGACCCGAAGGAAGTCACAAAGCTGGTGCAGGCAGCGGCCGCCGCGGAGTAGCGGCGTTCAGCGCGGCGCGTGATCACGAAGCGCCTGGCGGACGAGGGCGGCACGCTTCACAGGGTCCGCTTCTCCCGTGCTGAACGAGAAGAAGGCGGTATCCACGCCCGCATCGAGGTACCGCTGCACGTGAGCCCGTCGCTCCTCGGGCGTCCCCCGGATGATCACCTCGTTCACGGTCTCATCGCTCAGTGCGGCGATGGCGCCCTTGCGGTCGCCTTTCTCCCAGAGATCCCACATCCCCTGGAGCCCCGTTCGGCCGAGCCATTCGTGGAACTCGCGATAGACTGGCACGTTCAGGTAGCCGGCGATGTGCCGCCGGACCACCGCGTCCTGCTCCGGCCCGGGCGGGTCGATGTTCACCATCAGCCGGGCGGTGACTTCGATCGCCTCCGGGTCCCGGCCCGCCTTGGCGGCAGCGGCCCGCACCACGCCGACCGACTTCTTCACGTCCTCGGCCGAAAGCCAGTTGATGCAGACGCCGTCGGCCACCTGTCCCGCCGCCTTCAGCATCCCTTCGCGGAGGGCGGCCACGTGGATCGGCACCTCGTAGGAGGCCGGGCGCGTCAGCCGGAAGCCGTTCACCTTGAACGTCTTCCCCTCGAAGGTCACACGCTCCCCGGTCAGCGCCTGGCGGAGAAACGCGACCATCTCCCGTACACGGGTCGCCGGCCGGTCAAATGGCGTGTCGTTCCACTGCTCGACGATCGGCTGGGAGCCCGAGCCGATGCCGAGGATGAACCGCCCGGGCGCGATATCGGCCAGCGAGGCGGCGCTCTGCGCGAGGGTGGCCGGCCCGCGCGTGTAGACGTTCGCGATCGCCGTGCCCACCCGGAGGTTCGTTGCCGCCGCGACGAGGGCCAGGGGCACGAAGCAGTCCGCGCCATCGACTTCGAACGACCACGCGTCCGTATAACCGAGCTTCTCCATCTCCTGGGCGATCTCGACGTGCATGCCCAGCGGGAACTCGTACGGCACGGAGAGCGCCAATCGCTTCTGGAACTTCGACATTGTCATTCGCCCCTTTCAGTGAGCTGGAGCGCGCTGGCCACCATCATCGGCACGCGCCATTCGAAATCGGCCGCGCCCGGGTTGGCGGCCGCGCCTTCCAGGTAGTGCATATACAGCCCTTCGAGAATGACGATGAGCTTGTACCGGGCGAGGATGCGGTAGAAGAGCAGTTGGTGCATCGAACGGCCACTCTTCGCTTCGTAGCGAGCCATCAGCTCCGCAACGCCCGGGAAGCCTTCCCGCTCCGTAAGCCCGGCCGAGACACGCGGGTGGTGTTCGAAGCCCGGCGGCGGCTCGTCCGCCACCCAGCCATTCACCAGGTAGCCGAGGTCCGCCAGGGGGTCGCCGATCGTCGCCATCTCCCAGTCGAAGATGCCGATCAGGCGTGGCGCCTCAGCGGCGAACATCACGTTATCGAGCTTGTAATCGCCGTGGACGACGGTATGGGGCACGTCGGTGGGCATGTGCCCGCGGACCCAGGCCGTGATCGCGTCGAGACCAGCGAGGTCGCGCGTTCGCGGACGGGTAAGTTCCCACTGCGAGGACCAGCGTTCAACCTGGCGCTGCACGTAGCCGGAATCGCGACCCGTGAGCCCCGCCGCCCGCCAATCCACGCCATGCAGTTCGACGAGCGCGTCCACCATCTCCTCGGCGATGCGGCGGCGTCCGGCCGGGTCGTCGTAGGCAGCGGGTATCTCCGTGCGGATGACGACGCCGCGCGTTCGCTCCATCAGGTAGAACGGCGCGCCAATCACGGAGAGGTCTTCACAGACGGCGAGCGGCCGGGGCACTCTCGCCTTCCCGTGAAGCGCGGCGAGGTAGCGATACTCGCGCACCACATCGTGCGCCGTGGGCAGCAGCGGCCCCGCCGGCGGCCGTCGCATCACCCACTGCTCTGCCCCACGGGAAACGTAGAACGTCTCGTTGGAGAAGCCGGCCGTGTGTTTCTCCACGGTCAACGGACCAGGCGCGCCGGGGATCGTTTCGTTGACGAAGCGCTCAAGCGCGGCCAGGTCGATCAGGTGGGAGATGGATGATTCGCTCACGTGCGGCCCTCCGGGAGCCTGAGTGTGGCGAGCGCCGGGCGGACAGGCAAGCCCGCGCCACGCCGCCGTACAATCGCGCCGCGCCCGCCCGGGCGCCAGGGGGAACCATTGGAGAAGGTCTCACTCGGCGAAGAGATGAAGGAAGCGCTCGCGGGTGCGCTGATGGGCCGCAAGCCCGTCCTCGTGGCGACCGCTTCGACGGCCGGCGAGCCAGACATCGCCTTCAAAGGCAGCGTGATGGTCTGGGATGCGGACCACCTTGCCTTCTGGGAACGGGCCCACGGCCAGACGCTGCGCAACCTCCAGGCGAATCCGCAGGCCTGCCTCATCTACCAGGACTT
>CAZQCR010000028.1:0-20691 GCA_964591745.1 uncultured Anaerolineaceae bacterium | reverse complement strand
GGTCGGCTGGCATCGCAACAGTGTCGCGGGGCTGGCGGATCCGGGCGAGCGCTGTGTGTGACTGCCCGCAGTTAGCGAATCGGATTCGCCTTGAGATGGGCGATAACCTCGGCGCTGACCGCCTCAAGCTGCTCCTGGACGAGCCAGTGACCGGCGTCCAGCTCGACGAAGCGGTTCGGGCCGGTCATGAACGAGTTGTGCGTTACCGTTGTCCCGCGGCCGACGGCGCTGTCCTGGTTCCCCCAGATCGTGAGCGTCGGGGTACTGACCTTGAACTCGCTGGCGGCGTTATCGGTGAGGTTGCCGCCGCCGAACGCCGCGCGGTACCAGTTGAGGGCCGCGGTCATGGCGCCGGGGGCTGTGAATGTCGCGATGTATTCGGCGAGCTCTTCGGGCGAGCTCTTGTCCCACACGGTGCGAAGCATGGCCCAGTCGTTCGCGGACATCGCGGCTTCGGCTACGCCCGGCTCCTGGAAGAAGATGATGTACTGGCTCTTCTCCTGCTGTTCGGGATCTTCCCGGAAGGCGCGGCCGTACGAACCGGGGTGCGGGATGGAGAGCGAGGTCCAGGTGGCGAGCCGGTCCGGGTGGGCTTCGACGAAACGCCAGCCAACACCAGCGCCCCAATCGTGGGCGACGAGGTGGAACTTTCCTTCGATCCCCCAGGCTTTGGCGAAGCCGACGACGTCCTCGGCGAGGAGTTCGGTCTTGTAGTTCTCGATCCCTTCGGGCCTGGCGCCGGCGCTGTAGCCGCGCTGGTCCGGCGCCAGGCAGCGGTAACCGGCTGCCACAAGCCGGGGCATGAGTTCGACCCACATGTGCGAGGTCTCCGGGAAGCCGTGCAGGAGGATGACCGGTTCTCCAGCAGTGCCGGCTTCGCGGGCGCGGTAGGTCATCCCATTGGCGATGATTTCTCGGAGTGTTATGCCCATGGTCCACCTCGTTGGCCTTCCAGCCGTGTGGAGCGAAGACTATCGGAGAGGGCGGTGAAGGGCGATCTGTGGCGAATTTGGTGAGTGTGAAGTAGTTCACACATATCGAATAGTTCGATGTGCTAGACTCGCGTTGCTTACCGCGGGGACACCCAGGAGACTGGGGAGAGATGGTGTGGCGCGCTCGGGTGGGAGAGGGTCCCCGCGGTGACAATCCGGGCGGCTGGCGGCCCCGCCAGCCGGCGGGCGGAGACGCGGCGGGGTGCTGCGAGGCGCTGGCCCTTTCCCCGCGCGATAGCTGGTACGGGAGCGCTGGCGTACGCTCCGGAACGTATTTCCAGCCGGAGCCCAACTGAATGAAGTTACACGAGTACCAGGCCCGTGATCTCCTCGCCGCCCATGGCGTCGCCACCACCAACGGGCGCGTCGCCCAGACTGCCGCGGAGGCACGCAAGATCGCCGACGAACTCGGCGGCAAAGTGGTGGTGAAGGCGCAGATCCACGCTGGCGGTCGCGGCAAGGGCCGGCTCGTCGCTCAGAACGAGACCGCCGCGATGTTCCAGAAGCTCACGACGGACGGCGCGAACAACGCTGGCCAGGTCCGTGGTGAACGCGTCGGTGGTGTCCGCCTGGCCGACACGGCGCGCGAAGCCGAGGCCGCCGCCGGAGCCATCCTGGGCAAGTACCTCGTCTCCATCCAGACCGGGCCCGAAGGGAAGCTGGTGAAGAACGTCCTCGTCGCCGAGCAGGCGGATATCGTGAAGGAGTACTACCTCTCGATCATCGTCGACGGGGGAGTCGGCGGGCACCTCATCATCGCCTCGGCCGAAGGTGGCCAGGAGATTGAGCATGTGGCGGCCACGAACCCAGGCGCCATCATCCGGATGCCCGTCAATTCTTCGACCGGCTGGGAGCCGTTCGTCGGGCGCACGCTCGCCCAGCGGATGGGGTTCACGGGGGACCAGGCGGACCAGCTGGCGAAGCTGGCGCACGGGCTCTACCGGGCCGCCGTGGCCACCGACGCCAGCCTCGTCGAGATCAACCCGCTGGCGTTGCTGGCCGATGGGCGCGTGGCCGCTGTCGATGCCAAGCTGACGATCGACGATAACGCCCTCTACCGGCACAAGGATCTCGAAGCGCTCCGGGACAAAGACGAAGAGGACCCGCTCGAGGTGATGGCCCAGGAGCTGGGCGTCTCGAACTTTATCAAGCTCGAAGGAAACATCGGCTGCATCGTGAACGGCGCCGGGCTGGCAATGGCCACCATGGACACGATCAAGCTCGCTGGCGGCGAACCGGCCAACTTCCTCGATATCGGCACCGTGAACGACCCTCAGCGCGTGGTCAGCGCGCTTAAGGTGATCATCGAAGACCCTTCCGTGAAGGCGATCCTGGTGAACATCTTCGGCGGCATGGCGCGCGTCGATATCATCGCCCAGGGCGTGATTGACGGGTATCACCAGCTTGGGATCACCATCCCGATCGTGATGCGGCTCGTGGGAACGAATCTCGCGGAAGGCGAGAAGCTCCTTGAGGACGCGAAGATCCCGGCGCTCCGTTCGCCCGAACTCGGCGCGGCCGCACGCCTGGCCGTAGAGGCGGCCGGAAGAGTCGCCTGAGTTAGCCGGGGCGGAGGACCCGGATAAGGGGAGCGGCGCGGAGAAGCTGCTCGTTGTCGAAGCTGACCAGCGGCTCATTGAACTGTTCGGCCAGAGCGACGTAGATCGCGTCACAACCCTTGATGCCATGAGTGGCAGCGATTTCAGCGGCGCGCTCGCAGGTCTCGATGGATAGTTCCTGAACGACCAGAAGGCTATCCGCCCGTAGCTCGGCCAACGCGTCTTGCGCCTCCTGGATGCTGCCCGTCGCCCGAGCGACAGCCGATGCATATTCGGGCAGGAGTATGACGGGCGCCCGTAACGGAATCCGTCTCCGGTGGGCCTCCTCCCACCAGCGACGGGCGTCGTTGAAGTTGGCATCAGTCCGGAGCGTCGCGGACGTTACGAAGCTCGCGTCGATTACCGCCAAGGCATCATTCCCGTTGTTCCCGGACGGCATCGACGGCGCTGATGTGCGAGGGCCAAACGGCGGTCACGCGCTTCGACATGGCGTCCCATCGGAGAAGGAAAGCCTCAATCTGTTCGTCGCTGACCGCCGGCTCGTCGTCTGATGTGTACGGTCTCAACACGGCGACGGGAGTTCCGTCCAGGGTGACGACGTACTCGGCGGCGTGCTCGCGGACATCCCGGACGATCTGCGTGGTCCGGTTCTTCAGTTCCTTGATACCAACGTGCGGCATCTCGTGCTCCTGGTAGCTACGGTAGCTACCAGCCTTGCCGTCGTCAACGGCCCTCCGCCTACCGGCTCAACGCCAGCGGCGCCAGTGGCAGCTCGCACGTTTGCCCAACCTCGATCTCGACCGTCACCGGGGTAACACCGTGTTCGCCGCCACCCCAGCAGTTGAAGACGGCGGAGTAGATCCCCTCGCCGCCCGCCACGGCGACCACGACCTGGTCCGGCGTGCGGATCGCGTAGACGAGGTCGTCGCCCTGGTCGGGCTGGTAGGGCCGCATCGGCGCGTACTGCGCGAGCACGCGCTTGGGCGTGACGGCGAGTTCGTGAAGCCGGCGCTGTACGTCCTCGCGCCTATACCCGGCCCGCGCCAGGATGCCGGCGTGAAGCGGGTTGAGCACGACCAGCGTCGTGCCGATGCCGCCATACGTGTTGTTCGAGCCGGCGTTAGCGATGGACGCGGCCAGGGTTCGGAGCACCCGTTCGGCGCCCTCGGGGTCGTCGCCGTCCGGCGTTGCGATAACGGAGTGGGGCGCATCGACGCCGACCACCGTGACCGTGCTCTGTTCGCGGGCGAACCCGCGGGAGACGTGGAGCGGCGCCCAGGGGCTGGACTCCTCGGCCTCGGCGAAGCAGGCGGAGAACTTGCCCGCCTGGCCGAGGACGGCCATATCGGAAACGCCCGGCTGCGCGCCCCCGACGTTGCCCATGACGAGCCGCAGCGCCCGGCCGATGCTCGCGTTCGCACGGTGGCCGGGGCCGAGCGCGCCCCATCCCGAGGCGATCTCTCCGCAGATTTCCCGCGCCGGCCCGTTCACGATGACCACGGGTCCGAGGGCGTGCGTGGTGCTCTGGAGGACGCCAAGGTCGAAGCGGTCGTCGCAGACGGCCCGCACGGCGGCGACCACGACGGGAAAGTGGTCGGGCAGACAGCCGGCCATCACGGCGTTCACCGCAACCTTTTCCACCGTCGCTTCCGCATAGCCAGGCCCGACGGCGCCGAGGATGATGTCCCGGTCGATGCCGCTGCCAGCGATCATCGCTTCGACGCGTTCCGGTGTCGGGATGACGACCGGGAGGCCGTCGGTCCAGCCGCGCTCGTGGAGCTCTTCGAGCGCCGTCGCCTCGTCCCGTGTGGTGTGCAGACGCGACTTCACGCCCGGCCCTCGGCCAGCGCCTTCAACAGGCGCGGGGTCACTTCGCGGGCGACACGCTCCAGGTTCGCCCGCCCCGTCCCGGAGACGGGATGTTCGATGACGACACGTGGGATGGCTGGCATACCGACGGCGCGGGCGACGAATTCGCCCTGGACGACGAACTCCTCCGTCAGGATCGCCACCGCCGGAATGCCTGCGCGGGCCGCGAATACTCCGTCACGCACGGTGCCGGAAGTACAGCCGCCTCAGTGGCCCCACGCGGCGAGGAGGCCGTCGCACTCGCTCGTGATCGCGGCGAGCATCTCCGGCGTTACCGGATCGACCGTCGGCTTCTGATAGCGCTTGATCGTCACGCCCGGAAGAGCCTCGGCGACGGCGCGCTCCACCTGGTCCATGAAGTTGGCGGCGTCGGGGAAGCCGTTGGCGAGCAGGCCAAGCGTCAACGGGCGCTGCGTCAGGTCGAGGAAGAGTTCGTACGGCTCCGCCGGTGGGCTCTCTTCGGCGGCGGGATCGACATAGGTGACGGCCATCACGTTCCTCGCAAGGTGGTTTCGTGGCGAAATCGCCGATGCGCACTCTACACCATCGAGAAGGCCTTCGAAGCCTGTTCGCCCACGATTTGGTACGGTGAACGTTCGCCCGGCACGCCGCCAGCCTCGCCGGAGCATCTATAAAGGACGGACCTTCTTGCCCGCTCCCGACCTCGACACCATCGTTTCGCTCTGCAAGCGCCGGGGATTCATCTTTCCCTCTGCCGAAATCTACGGCGGCTTCGCCAACAGCTACGACTACGGCCCACTTGGCGTCGAGCTGAAGCGGAACATCCGCAACGCCTGGTGGCAGGCGATGGTGCGGGAGCGCGACGACGTCGTCGGGCTCGATGCCGCGCTGATCACGAACCCGAAGGTCTGGGTCGCCAGCGGCCATGTCGCCAACTTCACCGACCCCCTCGTGGACTGCAAGACCTGCCAGCAGCGCTTCCGGCTCGACCACCTCCTCGAAGGCGCCTACCCGGAGATCGAGAAGCACGGCGAGGGCTTCACCTGCCCGCGTGGCAAGTGTGATTTCACCGAGCCGCGCCAGTTCAACATGATGTTCCAGACGCAGATCGGCCCCGTTGCCGACGATTCGGCGATGGCCTACCTGCCGCCGGAGACGGCCCAGGGCATCTTCATCAACTTCCCCAACGTGGTTGGCTCGATGCGGCGCAAGCTGCCCTTCGGCATCGCCCAGACGCGCGTCAGCTTCCGCAACGAGATCACGCCGGGCAAGTTCGTCTTCCGTACCCTCGAATTCGAGCAGATGGAGATGGAGTATTTCTGCAAGCCGCCGAAGGACCCCGCGAACCCGGTGGAATACCTCCAGCTCTACCAGGAGTGGGTCCAGGAGCGGCTCCGCTGGTACGTCGAAACGGTCGGGATCGACGCCTCGCGCCTGCGCCTGCGCCCGCACGAGAAAGAGGAGCTTTCGCACTACAGCGCCGGCACCACAGATATCGAGTACCTCTTCCCCTGGGGCTGGGGCGAACTCGAAGGGATAGCCAGCCGCACGAACTTCGACCTCACCGAGCACGCGAAGCTTAGCGGCCAGCCGATGAGCTACTTCGACGAGGAGACGAACGAGCACGTCGTCCCCTGGGTCGTGGAGCCGGCCGCCGGGCTGACGCGCACCCTCGCCGTGACGATGCTCGATGCCTACACCGAGGAGCCGGACGAGAAGGGCGACAAGCGTGTAGTCCTCAAGTTCAAGCCGAATATTGCGCCGATCAAGGTCGCCATCCTCCCGCTTTCCAAGAACGAAGCGCTGCGCCCGGCCGCACGCCGCGTCTATGACATGCTGCGCCCGCTCTGGATGACGCAGTACGACGAGACCCAGTCGATCGGCCGTCGCTACCGTCGCCAGGACGAGATCGGCACGCCACTCTGCGTGACGGTCGACTTCAAGACGGTCGGCGAGAAGGGCGAACCCGGCGACGACGCCGTCACCATCCGCGAACGCGACAGCCAGGAGCAGACGCGCGTCCCGATCGGCGGCCTCGTGGCGGCCCTGCGGGAGCGCCTCCCCGGCTGCTAGCCGAAGCTGGGCGAACGCTCAGACGGCGCTTCTAGGAGAGGGGGTAACGATGCTGCCCAGTCGCCCTGGCAGAACCCTCCTCGCCGCCGTCGGTGTCGCCCTGGGCGTCGCGATCGTTTTCGTTCTCTTCCGGGCGATGACCGGAACCGAGCCGGAGCCCGGGCTGTTCCGGTCCGACGCGAAGGGAATGAAGATCTGCGTCGAGGCCGATCCTGCCGTCGCCGTCTCGCGCTCCGATCGCGCCACGGCCGTGGCCCAGGCGCGCGCGTTGCTCGATTCGTTCAAGGCAGCGAACGAACTCCTTCGAGAACAGGGGTACGAGGCACAGGTCTACGAGTTGGACGGCGTACCGCCTCCAACCCTCGCATTCGGCTGCCCCGGGGGGATGGCCGCGCCGCCCGCTCTGGACGCCGCGGCTGGCCCGTTCCGGCCCATCAACCGGAGTCCCGTCGCGGCTCCTTCACCGTTCCAGGTACACGTCTACGTCGTCGGCGCGCTCAAGATGGCCGACTGGAATCGCTCGGCCGAGCCGCGGCCGTTCTGGTTGGAAGCTCTTGAGATTCAGTGCACGACGCAGGGAGATGGGGCGTGCGGCACGGTGACCACGGCCCTCTTCATGCGGGCCGAGGGATGGTCCGACCCGGCGACCTTCCGGGCGGCCCTTGAGGAGGCCGTCGGCCTCGGGGAGCTGATGCGATCGCTCCGGGACCCGGGGAATGATGAGACCAAGACCGTGCCAGCGACGAGCACGCCGTGAGCGTCGACGGACCGGCCGGCGCCATCTGTACCGTTACTTGCGGACGCCCTCGTTGCGACAGGACTCGCCGTATTCGGAGAGGGCCATCACCAGCGGGTCGTGCGCGCCGAGGTCGAGCGTCGTCGCGTGGTGCGAAAGCTCTTCCCAGACATGCTTGCTGGCCGCCGAGACCTTCGTCTCGTCGTGTTCACGGCAGGCCTGGCCGTAGGCGGACACCGCCCGGACCACGGGGTCGTTGGCGCCAAGGTCGAGCGTGACGGAGTGGTGCGAGAGCGCCTCCCAGAGGTGCTTACTCGCTTCGGCGACCGTGGTGGCGGGGGTGTGCACAGACATGTGTAACGTCTCCGAAACAGGGATTTAATATGACTGTAACAAACCGAGGAGCCCCTGCCTAGGAGGGAAGGTCCGAGGTCTGGAGTGCTGAAGTGCTCAGGTGCTGGCGGCCGGGCATACTTTCCGGATTCTCCCGGAGGAACCCGATCGCATGGCCCTTCCAACCGTCCGCCCCTTTGCTTCCCAGGATGCCGCCGTCGCCGCCCAACTGCTGGCCGCCCGGCTGCGGGCCGCACACGAGCGTCTGCCGTTCATCGACCCCGCCTTCGGCGCGCCAGCCGCCGTCGAGGATTTCGTCAAGGCGCTCCAGGCGAACCCGTTTGCCGATGGCGTTGTCGCCGAAGCGGGCGGGAAGGCGGTCGGCTTTCTCTTCGGCCAGCGCATGCTCCTGGGGCCGTCGGATATGGCTTCGCTCTTCGTTCCACCGCACTCAATCTCCATCGGCGTCGAGGGGCACGCCGTGGCCGCCGGGGCGGACCCGACGGTGGTCTACCGCGAGATGTACCGCCACCTGGCCGAGACCTGGGTGGACGAAGGCTTCTTCGTTCACCGGGCGTCTATCCTCGCCGGCGACGCGGACGAACAGGAGGCCTGGGTTTCCCTCGGCTTCGGGCGGGCGATGACGGCGGCCACGCGGCCGGCCGCTGATCCTGTGGCGAACGTGCGCCCGACCAGCGTCGAGGTCCACCGCGCTGGGACAGAGGATATCGAGGTCGTGATGCGTCTCTCGGACGTCCTGATGGAGCACCACAACCGGTCACCGATCTTCTGGCCGTTGCTCAAGGACCCGCTGCCCGCCGCGCGCGCGTTCAACCTTGGTGTGCTGGAACGCGGTTCGATGCCGTACTTCGTGGGCTACGAGCGTGGCGAAGCGATCGCGATGACGACGTTCAACAAGCCCGGCTTCACACCGCCGATCGTGTCCCAGGTCGGGGACATCTACCTCTTCGAAGGCGTCGTCAGCGAGGCGGCCCGGAGCGGCGGTGTGGGCACGGCCGTTCTCGACGAGGCGCTCTCTTGGGTGCGCGACACCGGCTACACGACCTGCACGCTCCACTTCGCCAGCGGTAACTACAGCGGAGGGCCATTCTGGCTGGGCCACGGCTTCGTCCCCGTCGAACACACCATGGAGCGCCGAATCGACGAACGGATCGCCTGGGCACGCTAGCCTCGGACCTCGGACCTCTACACCATCCACGCCCCATCGACCGCTAGCTCCGCGCCCGACATGTACGAGCTGTCGTCCGAAGCGAGGAAGAGCACCACGCGGGCGATGTCCTCCGGGTCGGCGATCCGGCCGAGGGGGATGCGGCGGACCGTCCGCTCGCGGTTCCCTTCGATGCCCGGCACCTGCTGGAGCATCGGCGTATCGATCGCGCCGGGGTGGATCGAGTTCACGCGGATGCCGTAGCGGCCAAGCTCCGAGGCCGCGACCTTCGTCATCCCACGCACGGCCCACTTGCTGGCGGCGTAGGCGATGGCCCCCGCGCCGCCGCGCATCCCGGCGACGCTGGAGATGTTGACGATCGAGCCGCCGTTCGCAGCTGCCTGCATCGCCTTTCCGGCGACCTTCATCCCGAGGAAGACGCCGGTCTGGTTGATGGCGATCACCCGGTCCCAGTCGGCCTGCGGCATCTCCGTCAGGGCGCGGGTGATGAAGATGCCGGCGTTGTTCACGAGGATGTCGAGCCGCGACTGTTCGCGCATGACCTGGCCGACGACGCTCTCCCAGCCCGCCTCGCTGCTGACATCGTGGTGGATGAACGTGCCACCGCAGGCGTTCGCCGTCGCCTTCCCATCGTCATCGAGGACGTCGGTGAGGTAGACGGTGGCGCCTTCGGCCGCGAGGAGGGTCGCTTCGGCTGCTCCCTGTCCGCGCGCGCCGCCCGTTACCAGGGCTACTTTACCATCGAGCCGTCCCATGCCGTCCTCCACGAAGTCCGGCGCTGAGCGGCCGGGACTTGGATGGCTGCGATTCTACGCGGGACGGGCCGGAGCGCTATGGGCGGAGGCTGCCCCCTCATCCCCCAGCCCCTTCTCCCAACGCGTTGGGAGAAGGGGCGCGATGGCTCCTCTGCGCTCTGCCAGCGAGTAAACAGGTATCGGAGCTACGCCGTCCGTTCGGGCGCGCGGGCGGCTTCGATGCGGGCCGGGCCAAGCGATTGGAACGCTGTCACGTTGTAGGCCGGGCGAAGTGCGTGCCAGGCGGTGCCGCGGCGAGGCATGCGCACCTCCCAGTCGCGTGAGAGCGTGCCTTCGACTTCCGTCAACGGGACGCGGACGCCCCAGCGGAGGAGCGCCGCTTCGCCGTCTACGTTGCCGGGCACGAGGAGTGCGTCGTACTTCAGCATCGTCGCGTCACAGCGGCGGAGGGCGCCCATCCGCAGCTCGCACAGCGGGCCGGCGGAGTCAGCGATCGCAACCTCAATGGCTTCGCCGGTGTCGCGGATCTGGACCGTGCCGGCCCGGCGAGAGCCGCCGAACGCCTTGCGCGCCGCCTCGAGTTGCGCCTCGCCCGCGACGACCGAGTCCATGAGGACGTTCCGAATCTGCACGTTTTCGCGCGCGCCGATGAGCAGGGCGGCCTCGCGGTACGGCCCGGCCGGCGAATTGGGCGCGTCGATGACGATGATCTTGGCATAGGCCGGCACCGGCCGGATGAGCGTCCTCGGCAGGAACGGCATCGCCTGCTCCTTCCGCAGCTCGAAGGTGAGGCTGATGACGCGGCAGTGCGAGAGGTCCCAGCCGTCTGCTCCGGAGGGTTCGAGGCGGTCCGGGTAATCCGCGAGGGCGCGTTCTCCGAAATCGGGCATCTTCTTTACTCCCGTGCCAGCGGCGCGGCGCCGAAGGCGATGCAATCACCGAGCGCGGCGCGAAGCCACTCCGCCAGCGGCGCTTCGATCGGATGGGCGGCGTCGAAGGTTCGCAGGACCTCGGATGTCCCAAGCCCGAGGCCGCCCGCGGCGACGACGACGACGGCGGCTGCCTTGCCCGCTCGGCGCCGGGCGTCCGCGAAGGCGTCTTCGACGGTTTCGAAGCCGGCCACGACCCGGCTCGAAAGGCGAACGCGGAGGAGGGCGTACTCGTCGTCCGGGAAGCCGTCTGGCGTTTCGACCGCGTACTCGGAGCCGAGGCCGCTGAGCGCTTCCGTGCGGCAAACGATCCACATGCTCGCCGCCGTCGCCCCGTCTTCGAGCCACTTCGCCGCCGCCGCCGGTTCGACGCCCGAAAGCGCGATCGAGGCGGCAACGGCGCCGAGGCCGAGGAAGGCCCGGCCGGCGTTGTGGACGCTGACCGCGTCCGGGTGGATCTGCTCGCGTCCGACGTCGTTCCGGGCGCCGCTGGCGGCGGTCTGGGCGGGTGAATAGCCGTAGGGGCCGACGAGCGCGATGACCGGCGTGGGCCCGGCCTTCACGGCTTCGAGGTAGGCCGCGAGGTAGGCCGCCCGCCCGGCCGGGTCGCCGAAGCGCTGCTTCTCCGGCTCCGGCGCGACGACCGTCACGCCCGGCAGGCCAAGGCCGCCGAGGCCGGAGGTGTAGTCCGTGACAATCTGCGTGCCCGCCATCAGGCGGTGGCCAGGGCGAGGGGGCGCCCCGTGAAGTGGGGCATGATCTCGCGGGCGAAGAGCCGCATCGCTTCGAGGTTCTCTTCGTGGGTCGACCAGCGCCCGCCGACGCCGATGTTCAGCGCATCGACCCCCAGCCGGTACCAGTCCTCCACCGCCTTGCCGACCTCGTCCGGGTTGCCGACGAGCCGTCCGACCTGGTCCGCGCCGAGCGGTGGGGCGCTGAAGGCGTTCCCCGAACCCAGGGCGTGGGCGTGGTAGGCCGGGCTGGGGTAGGTACTGCCCATCGTCATCAGGTAGCTCGAAAGCGGGCCGGCGAGCTGTTCGTGGGCCTTGCCGATGGCCTTCCGGGCGTAGTCCGAATCCGGGTGGACGAACATCTGGCCCTGGGCGCGGACCTGGTTGTTCATCGTCACGCCCATCGGGTCGTCGCAGTCCTTGATCGCGCGGCGGTAGTCGGCGATGAGGTCGGCGTACTTCGGGATGCCGCCGAGCGTCACCCCGAGCATCCCGATCCCGTGCTGTCCCGCGAGGATCGCCGTCTCCGGGCTCTGGACCGCGACCCAGAGCGGCGGGTGCGGCGTCTGCACAGGCTTCGGGAGGACGTTGCGCGGCGGCATGGAGAAGTGTTTGCCATTGTGGCTGTACTCGTCGTTCGTCCACATCTTCACGACGGCCCGGGTGGTCTCTTCCCACATCTCCTTGGTGTCGTCCGGCTCGATTTCGAAGCCGCCGAGCTCCGTCCAGGTCGCGCAGCGGCCCGTGCCCAGCTCGACGCGCCCGTTGCTGATGATGTCGAGCGTCGCCACCCGCTCGGCGATGCGGGCCGGGTGATTGATCTGGGGGAGCATGAGGTAGATGCCGAACCCGAAGCGGATCTGCTTCGTCCGGCCCGCGCAGTAGGCGAAGAAGACATCCGGCGCCGACATGTGCGAATACTCTTCGAGGAAGTGATGTTCGACGGACCAGCAGCTATCGAAGCCGAGTTCGTCGGCCAGCTCGATCAGCTCGGCGTTCTGGAGGAAGACGCGGCGTTCACTGCCCACGTCCCAGGGCTTGGGGACGACGGTGCTGACGGAAAGGCCAAACTTCATGGGCGCATTTTCGCGCCAAGGGGCAAAGAAGGCAAAGAAGCGCCGGGCCGGACCCATCGGCTTCCTTCCAGCCCGGCGGGTTCTGCGCGGACGATCGGTGCCGTGGTACCCTAGAAGCTGTGAAGAACGAATTCACGGCCGTGGTGCACCACGAAGACGGTTGGTTCATAGCGTTCTCGCCGGAAATCCCGTCCGCCAACGGCCAGGGCCGGACGAAGGACGAGGCGATTGAGAGCCTTGCCGCCTCCATCGACCTGCTCCTGGAAGACCTGCGCGAGGAGTTTTTCGCCGATCTCCCTCCTGGCGCCGAACGCTCCACCGTCACTGTGGGTTGAAGCGCGGCGACCTTCTGCGTCACCTTCGCGAGCACGGCTGCGAACTCCGCCGCGAAGGCAGCTTGCATTCCCTTTGGTGGAACCCTGCTTCTGGCGTCCGAGAGCCAGTTCCCCGCCACGCTGAGATTATCGATCGGCTGTGCCTCAAGATCTGTCGAAGATTGGGCGTGCCGCCGCCAAAGTGACCGCGCGCCGCGCTACCCCAGCGACTCTACCCGCCCCGGACGTACTCGGATGACGACCCAGCTATCCGCCGCCGCTTCCCACGAAGGCCAGGTGGCGGTGGCCTTTTCGGGGGTGTAGTAGGCGTCGATCAGGCGGCGGGCGAGGGCGAGGCCGCCGGTCTCTTCGATCGTGGCGGTGCCTTCGAGCGTGACCCACGCTTCATCGACCCCGGTGGGCTCCTCGACGGAGAGGGCGACTCGGGGGTCGGCGGTGATGCGGCGGACCTTGGCGCTGGTGCGGGAGGTGAAGATCGCCGCGGTTTCGCCGTCCCATTCGTACCAGATCGGGGCGACCGTCGGTGAGCCGTCAGCGCGCAGGGTGACCAGCTTGCCGATGCGGGGCTGCTGGAGGAACGCGTCGAGCCGGGCCTTCTCCATTTTGCTCACGGCTCAAATCTCCCCGCGCCGCATCCGGTATTCGAGGACGAAGGGGTTGTGCTTCTTCTCGAACTGGATGGTCGTCTCGTCCACGTGGCCGGGGAGGCCGGCGGTCTCGTCCGGCAGGCCGAGGAGGCGTTCGCAGATGCTCGCCATCTCCTGCTCGAAGCTGCCGCCGGGCAGGTCCGTCCGCCCGATGGAGCCGTGGAAGAGGGTGTCGCCGCTGAAGAGCGCCCGCGCCTCCTCGCAGTAGTAGCTCACGCTCCCGGGCGTGTGCCCCGGCGTCGTAATCGCCCGCAGACGCACGCCCGCGACTTCGACCACGTCCTCGTCTTCGACGAACTGGTCGGGGTCGGGCGGCTGCTGCGATGGGTCGAGCCCGAAGCGGGCGGCCGACATCTTGAAGCCGTCGCGCAGCAGATCGAGGTCCTGGTGGTGGAGGAGGAACTTCGAGCCCGTCCGGTTGACCACGCCCTGGACGCCGAGGACGTGGTCGATATGGGCGTGGGAGTTGGCGATCAGCTTGATCGTGACGCCCATGTCCTTCGCCAGCGCCATGATCTCGTCCGGCTGGTCGCCGGGGTCGATGCAGATCGCCTCGCCTGTGCGCCGGTTGCCGATCACCCAGCAGTTCTCCTGGAACACTCCGACAACGATGCCCCGGACCATCATCTCGTTCGCTACTTCCATGGGCGTAAGTAAACACTATCGCGGGCCACGCGGCGAACGGTCCTTTTGAAACGCAAAGGGACCAAGAGTCAAAGAAGTTGAGGCAGAGCCGGTCCGGAAGACCTTCGGCTCCTTCGCGCCTTTGCGTCTTTGCGTTTCAAATCGCCCGGTAGCGGGTCTGCCCGTACAACTGCGCTCGTGGAACTCGGCGAAGCCCTTGCCATCTCCCTGCTCGCCTTTGGGGCGGCGTTTGTGGGGACGATTAGCGGGTTTGGGTTCGCGCTGCTGATCGTGCCGCCGCTTTCGTTCATCGTTGGGGCGAAGGAGGCGGTGGTGCTTTCGAACGTCCTCGGCTCTGCCTGGCTGATGGCGATGTTTGTGCGGTTGCGGCGCGATGTCGCCTGGCGGACGGCCCTGCCGCTCATCGTCGCCGCCTTCCTGGGCATGCCCTTCGGCCTCTTGCTGATCGAGGCGGTCTCGGCGCGGACGTTGCAGATCATCCTCGCCGTGAACGTGCTGGCGGCGACGGCGTTGATCTGGCGGGGCATCACGTTCTCGGCGCATGGCCTGGTGTTCGATGGGCTGGCCGGGTTCATCTCCGGTGTGTTGAACACGAGCACGAGCATGAACGGCCCGCCGATCGTCCTCCATCTCCAGAACCAGGGGATGGCGCCGGTTCCCTTCCGGGCGACGCTCTCGGCCTTCTTCGTCGCCAGCAGCCTGTTCGCGCTGGCGCTCTACCTGGTGGCCGGGCAGATCGATGGGCACCTGCTGGCGTCGATGGGCATCGGTCTGCCCGGGCTAACGGCCGGGCTGCTGGCCGGCCAGGCGGCGTTCCGGCGGCTGGATGCGGCCCGCTTCCGGACGTTCGTCATCGCCGTCCTGTTCGCCAGCGCGGTCATGGTCCTGGTCCGGGCCGCGACGGGTTAGGGCGCCGGGTCGGGCAAGCAGGATTCGAACAGGTCGATGAGCAGCGGCCGATTCTTCGAGATGATGGCCTTGAGTGCGTTCAGTCGGTCCCGCTGGCCGGGGCTCAGCTGTCCCGCCGCCGCGAGCTGGTCCAGGGCCATGAGCCGGTCTTTGCGAATCGGCCATTCGATCTGGAGGTCGAGCCGATCGGCCTCGTCCCATGTGGGCCACGCGGCAGCGATGGACGGGACAGCCGTCCACTCCGCCTCAAGGTCCGCGAGGTACTTGTCGGCGCGTTCGGTTTCGGTCAGCTGTCGAGTCTTCGTAGCCACGGTGGCTGTCATCCCACGACGTGGAGACCGTGTCTGACGTGGCTCACGCCTCCAGAGCGTCCGGTTCGGATGGCAGCACGCTTCGGAGGCCGCACCTGCTGCTCGGCCGTGTAGAATCTTGCACTGTGACCGCCGCAGGCCCTGCCTTTGTTCGCTACTACGGTCCGGTTCTTCAAGCGTTGGAGCGACTGGGTGGTTCGGGTCGCCCGGCCGAGGTCGTGGACCTGGTGGCCGAGCTCGCGGGCGTTAACCAAGAGGAACAGGCGGCCGTGAACAAGAGCGGCGGTAGCCGATTCCAGAACCAGGTTGCCTGGGCGCGTTTCTATCTGGCGAAAGCGGGGTTACTGGACTCCTCGTCGCGGGGGGTCTGGGCACTGAGCGAGTCTGGCCGCGCACAGTCCAGCATGACGCAGGCCGAGGCGCTCCAACTATTCTCCGCGGTCCATGGGCAATGGAAGCAGAAAGGCCCCGGTATCGACGCCCAGACTGAAGAGTCCACCGCGCCCGCCGCGCTGGACTCGGATGTCGCCTCGGGCGCCGCGGTGGACTTCAGATCTCGGTTGTTGGAACGGCTCCACCAGCTCACGCCGAAGGGCTTCGAGACGTTCTGTCAGAGGCTGCTCCGCGAATCGGGGTTCCAAACGGTCGAGGTCACAGGCCGCTCGAACGACGGCGGAATCGACGGTATCGGAATCCTCGAGGTGAACGCGTTGGTTTCGTTCAAGGTGCTTTTCCAGTGCAAGAGGTATCAAGGTAGCGTGTCGCCATCCCAGCTTCGCGATTTCCGCGGGGCAATGGCTGGGCGGACCGACAAGGGAATCGTGCTTACCACAGGGACATTCACTGCGGAGGCACGGAAGGAAGCGGTACGAGATGGCGTAACGCCGATCGAACTCGTTGATGGCGAGAAGCTGGTCGCGATGTGCGAGCGAGTTGGGCTCGGACTGCGGGAGGTGCGGAGCTTCTCGGTTGACGAAGCGTACTTCGACCACCTCGGGTAAGTCCCGCCCGGCCCGACCCGGCGCGACTCGCTACTATTCCCCCATGCAGTGGCACGACACCCCCGAACTCCCTACCCGCATCGACCTTCGTGACCCCCAGTACAAGGCGAACCGGGCCGCCAACGAGGCCCTCGCCCGCGACCTCCGTGACCGCCTGGACCGCGCCGCCCTCGGCGGTGGCGAGGCGAACGTGGCGCGGCACCGTGAGCGCGGCAAGCTCCTCGCGCGGGAACGTATTCAGCGCCTGATCGATCCCGTCACGTCCTTCCTCGAGTTCTCGCCGCTCGCCGGCGAGGGCGTCTACGACGACGACGTGCCGAGCGCCGGCGTGGTCACTGGCATCGGTACCGTCTCCGGCCACGAGTGCGTGATCATCGCCAACGACGCCACCGTGAAGGGCGGGACCTACTACCCGGTCACCGTGAAGAAGCACCTCCGCGCCCAGGAGATCGCCCAGGAGAACCACCTTCCCTGCATCTACCTGGTCGATTCCGGCGGCGCCTTCCTCCCACTGCAACACGACGTGTTCCCGGACCGTACGCACTTCGGCCGCATCTTCTTTAATCAGGCGAACATGAGCGCGCAAGGCATCTACCAGGTCGCGGCTGTCATGGGGTCGTGTACGGCCGGCGGCGCCTATGTGCCGGCGATGAGCGACGAGACGGTCATTGTCCGCGGCACCGGCACGATCTTCCTCGGCGGCCCGCCGCTGGTGAAGGCCGCGACCGGCGAGGTCTCGACGGCGGAGGAGCTGGGCGGCGCGGACGTCCACACCCGCGTCTCGGGCGTCGCGGACCACATGGCGGAGGACGATGGCGACGCCCTTCGCATCGTTCGGAGCATCATGGAGAGCGTGCCACGCCAGAAGCTGCTGCCCTGGGAGCTGACGGAGCCGCAGGAGCCGGCACACGACCCGGAGGAGCTGTATGGCATCATTCCGCCGGATTCGCGCAGCTCCTACGACGTTCGCGAAGTCATCGCCCGCCTCGTCGACGGCTCACGCTTCCACGAGTTCAAGGCGCGCTACGGCACGACGCTCGTCTGCGGCTTCGCCCGGATCATGGGCTACCCGGTCGGGATCGTCGCGAACAACGGCATCCTCTTTAGCGAAAGCGCGCTCAAGGGCGCGCACTTCATCGAGCTCTGCGGCCAGCGCAAAGTGCCCCTGGTTTTCCTGCAGAACATCACCGGCTTCATGGTCGGTCGGCAGTACGAAAACGCGGGGATCGCGCGCGATGGGGCGAAGATGGTGACGGCCGTGGCGACCGCGAACGTGCCGAAGTTCACGGTGATCATCGGGGGGAGCTTCGGCGCCGGGAACTACGCCATGTGTGGCCGCGCCTACAGCCCCCGCCAGCTCTGGATGTGGCCAAACGCCCGGATCAGCGTGATGGGCGGCGAACAGGCGGCGAATGTCCTCCTCCAGGTCCGGCTCGAACGGGGCGAGACCATGTCCGATGACGAGCAGGCAGCGTTCAAGGCGCCGACGGTCGAGCGCTACGAGCGGGAAGGTTCGCCCTACTACAGCACCGCCCGCGTCTGGGACGATGGCGTCATTGACCCGCTGGACACGCGCCGGGCGCTGGCGATAGGCCTTTCGGCCGCGATGAACGCGCCGATCCCGGAGGCGAAGTGGGGCCTCTTCCGTATGTGACAAAGGCCGGATCGGCCGCGAGTTTTGGGAAGGTTGGCTTTACCCGCGGGAACCTTGAGGGGCGAAGATACGTTGAGTACCACAGGAGCCCGCGCGTGGGCTCGATGAGGTGAATCGATGAGTAGAACCACGATTTCCAGTTGGCGGCGGGCCGGCCTGGCCGCATTCGCGGCCGTCGTCCTTTCGGGCGCTGGGGCGGCTGCCGCCCTCGTCTCGGACGATACGCCGGCGCCTGCACAGGGTATCAACGCGCCCGGGCAGACCACCGTACGCAACACCGGCGGTGTGCCGGAACCGGCGCTCCTTGGCCACGGCACTCAGGTGGCGCAGAGCCCGCCATCCACCGGACTCGGTAAAGACATCGCAAGCCGCAGTAGCTCTCCTGACGCCTCGCTCTACGCGGGCGGCTGCCCGGCGCCCCTCCCGGGCGTCGTGACCGGCGGTAAGGTCGATCCGGCGCTCGGCGGGTTCCCGATGCGGCTGCTTGGCGGCGACTTCACGCTGGCCGGCCTCGCAATCGCCGCCGAACGCACCTGTTACGACACGGAGAACCCGGACCGCGTTGTCAGGACGCTCAACACAACCTGGCTGCACGCGCCCTCGCGGCTGAGCGTGTTCGTCAGCCAGCGTGAGCAGTCCGAACCGATCGCGAACGTGATCACAAGCTATTACGCCCAGTTCTGGGCCGACGGCTTCGCGTTCACGGTCTCGGCAAGTCCTATGGGTGGCGATGTCACCATCCAGGGCGAGCCCGACAAGCCCGTCCGCGCCCCCGGCGGCGCCGACACCATTCCCGTGCTGGAAGCGGCGCTCCGTCAACTGGCGCCCGGCCTGGACCAGGCCTGCTTCGCCCGTGAGATCCTCGGCGACTGGGCCGATCTCGCGGCCATCGGCGTCGGCGACCCGCGCCCCGCCCTTCCCCGCGGCTTCAACGAAATCTGGAAAGAGATCGTCCGCGTTACCGCACCGGCCGCCTCGTGCAACGCGGTCAAGGCCGATGGGGCGCTGCAGGAGCGCGTGAACCTTAACTTCGCCAACGACGCCGGAAGCTTCATCGCCGTCAGCGCTTACGCCGCTGGCGGCAATGCCGAACCGGCCACCGGTCAGTTCAACCCCGGATACGCCAACTGGTCGAACGGAAAGCTGTTCTTCAACCTCAATTGGGACCCGGGCACGGTTGATGATGCGACGGCTCGCAAGATCGCTATCGCGGTCGATCCCGGCTTCGCCGACGTCTGCTTCGTCACGCAGCGCGAACTGACGGCACTCGAATACGGGGCACTCGGCCTGAAGGAGCCCAGGGCGCCGGAGGGATTCTCGCTCCAGCCCGGCCGGAACGCGGTCAGGGTCGAAGCGACCGGCCCCTGCAAAGACGCGATCCAGGGTGGCGGCTTCAACGTCAGCTGGTTCATGAACGGCGATGAAGGGAACCGCAACGGCTTCATTCAGGCCGGCGCCTGGGGCGGCCCGCAGTCCCCGGGGATGAACTACTTCCCTTACATCGAAGGCAGCTCGCTCTACTGGAAGGACGCACGCGGCTACTTCTACTATGTCAGTAGCTTCAAGGCCGAGGTCCCGGCTGACCGCGACACGTTGATCGCGGTAGCGAAGAGCATGGACCCGAACTTCAACGAGTCGCAGCTGCTCGATCCGCCGGAGGGAATGGACCCCATTCCGATGCCAGCCGACAGTAGCGGCGGCGGCACCACGGGCGCCGTTCCGCCATCAACGCCGGTGCAGGAGAAGAAGTAGCCGGCAACTCAACAACGGAAGAGGGCCGGCCGTCGACGTACGACGGCCGGCCCTTTCGGCGTGTGGCTGCGAGTATGCTCTGCAACGTAGACGCCTGAGGGGGTAAGGACATGACCGGACGTGCGTGTGGAGTGCCCCGCCGGGCGCTGATGGCGTTCGGACTGGCGGCGGTGCTCGGAGCCATCGGCCTCGCTTTCGACGAAGCGAGTCTGATCGACCACAACTGACCGGCGCGTGCCGCCGCCATGGAACTTTGTTCGCGGCTGCAGCGTTAACTTGATGGAGCCGACACGCCGGCAGAGGTGATTCCCAATGCACAGACGCTTTCTCCGTGGTGGCCGCCGCGCCGCTCTCGCCGGGATCGGCGCGTTCGTCCTCAGCGTAGCCGGCGTAGCAGCCGCCCTCAGCGCCGCTGACGACGACGCCGCGCCAGCCGCAACCCGGCCCGCCGCTGAAGTGTCCGCGACCATCGTCGCCACCGGGGCAGCAGGTCGCGAAATCGTGACGAACAGCGCCGCGCCCGCCTCAACCGGCCGCGGCGGCGAGAGCTTCGGCTTCGACGCTGATGGCTTGCAGTCCGGGGGCTACGGCGGCTGCCCCGTCGCACTCGATGGCGTACTGAAGGGAGGCAAGCTTCAGGCCGACCTCGGCGGCTTCCCCACGCGCCTCCTCGCGGCGCCCTTCACCCTCGCCGCCCTCAGCCTCCGAGCCGAACGCACCTGCTACGACCAGGCGAACCCCGACCGCATCGCCAGGTCCTTCGACACGACCTGGATTCACGACCCATCGAAGGTCGGCATCTTCGTCTCGCAACAGGAACAGCCGCGACCCGAGGCTGGCCTGCTCTCGCCGAACTACGCCAGGTTCTGGGCCGATGGCTTCGTCTTCAACCTGAGTCTCAACTTCGGCGCACCCGACCCGCTCACCGGCCAACCGTCATATCTCGACCCGGCCGACGCGATCGCCGTTCTCGAAGCCGCTGTCGCGCAGCTCGCACCAGCGCTCGACCGTGCCTGCCTCTACCGGTTCGTAACGGGTGACTACCCCGACCTGGCCGCGATCGGTGTCGGCGACTTTCGTCCGGCCCTCCCCGCTGGCTACACCGAGCAGTTCCGGGAGTTCACCCGCGTGGTTGAGCCGCCTGCCTCCTGCAACGCTCCGATGATGGAGGGCATGAGCGTTGTCACTGCCTATTTTGGCTTCAGCGCTGGCACCGGCAACCTCAACATCAGCA
>CAZQCR010000027.1:0-20751 GCA_964591745.1 uncultured Anaerolineaceae bacterium | reverse complement strand
CATCCAGGCCGTCCCCCACCTCACGAACGAGATCAAGGGCCGAATCTACGGCGTCGCCGAACAGTCCGGCTGCGACGTCCTGATCTGCGAGATTGGCGGCACCGTTGGCGATATCGAGGGCGAATCGTTCATCGAGGCGATCCGCCAGATTCGCCACGAACAGCAGCGCAACAGCACCCTCAGCGTCCACGTCACCTTCCTCCCCTGGGTGGGCGCCACCGGCGAACTGAAGACCAAGCCGACGCAGCACTCGGTCCGCGAACTGCGCTCCAAGGGCATCCAGCCAGACGCCATCCTCCTCCGCAGCGACCATCCCGTGCCTACCGACATCAGCGACAAGGTCGCCCTCTTCTGCGACGTCGATCCCCGCGCCGTCATCCCGATGGAGACGGCGAGCACGATCTACGAGGTGCCCCTTCTCCTCGAAGACGCCGGCCTCGGCGATTTCGTCCTTGACCGCCTCGGCCTCACCGGCACGCGGGATTTGCATGAGTGGCGGCTCATGGTCGAACGGCTCAAGCACCCCTCGGGCTCGATCGAAGTCGCGATCGTCGGCAAGTACGTGAAGCTCCAGGACGCCTACCTCTCGGTGAAGGAGGCGCTCGCCCACGCCGGCATCGCCAACGGCGTCGAAGTCGATATCCGCTGGATCTCCTCTGAAGCGCTGGAGACCCGCGATGTCGATGCCATCCTCGGCGGAGTCCACGGCATCATCGTGCCTGGCGGCTTTGGTGAACGCGGCTGGGAGGGCAAGATCCGAGCCGCCCAGTATGCTCGCACCCGCGGCATCCCTTACATCGGCCTCTGCCTCGGCATGCAGGTGATGGTCACCGAGTTCGCCCGCAACGTCTGCGGCCTCGAAGGGGCGAACTCGACCGAGATGGACGCCGAGACCCCGCACCCGGTGATCAGCCTGCTCGATGAACAGCTCGGCGTGGTGAACAAGGGCGGGACGATGCGGCTCGGGGCCTACCCCTGCGCCCTCCAGCCCGGCACGCTCGCGGCCGCCGCCTACGGCCCAGAAGTGGTGAGCGAACGCCACCGCCACCGCCTCGAGTTCAACAACCGCTACCGCTCTCTCCTCGAAAGCGAAGGGCTCAAGGTGAGTGGCACCTCGCCCGATGGCTCGCTCGTCGAGATCTCTGAAGTCAAGGGCCACCGCTTCATGCTCGGCACCCAGTTCCACCCCGAGCTCCAGAGCCGCCCGAACCGCCCCCACCCGCTCTTCCGCGAATTCATCGCGGCCTCGCTCGAACACGGGAAAATGCAACCACGTCTCGTCCGGGACGACATCGCTGCGGCCCTCTCCGGCTGAACTCTGTCGGTGGAAACGTCTTCTCTTCTGGCGTACTATTGGCGACATGACATCGGGCGTCGCCACTCAAGTTCAGCGTCTCACAACGGAACTCTCGCTAACCCAGGCGGAACTCGCGGGGGTCGTCGGCGCGTCTCCGCGCACCATCTCCCGCTGGGCGGCGGGTGAAGCTGTACCCCAACGGATGTCCAAGCAGCGGCTTCTTGAGCTTGTCGCCGTCGGTGAACTGCTCAAGACCGTCCTCAAGCCCGAGGACGCGAACCTTTGGATCTTCACCCCGAACCGGATGCTCGGCCACGCCACACCCGCGGACCGCATTGCGCACGGTGGCTTCCGGGATGTGATCGCCCTCATCGAGGCGCTCGCCGACGGAGTCGTTTTCTAGGAGTCGCCGCCGCCGTTCCCATGCCCGTTACGCTTGAAAGTAACGCAGGTCCAGGAGCTGACTATTGCCCAGCCAACCCGATGATGTAGCTCCGAACCCTCAGAGAGATTGGCTGAGCGCCATCGATTCACTCCAACCGCGCGTCTGGTCAGGCACCGCCTACCGTCATGTCGCATTGGGGCGAGACCCGCTCTCCGGCGCTGGAGCCAGGATGCTCGGCGGCCGTTGGAACCCGCCTGACCTCTTCGGCGCCATCTACCTCGCGTTTCCCCAGGAGACCGCCGTCCAGGAATTCCGGAGAATGGCGGCCGGACAGGCGAGGGGAACGACGTCGTTTCTCCCCCGGTCCCTGGTGACGGTTAACGTCCCGCCAACCCGCGTTCTTGACATGACCTCGCCCGAAGCCGCCCTGGCCACCGGGCTTGGCCTGGGCGAGATGGCGGCTGACGATCGGGGTCCCTGCCAGGAGGTCGCCCAGGCTGCCCACTTCCTGCACTTCCAGGGCTTGCACCCTCCGCTTCAGGTTCCGGCCTCGTCGTGGTGGTGTTCGAGGACCGAGTGCCGCTCGGCCATCTCCTGGTCACCGCAGAGCAGGAACTCTCTCCACTCCTCCGCCCCGAGGAGCGCTGACGCACTCCTACCGCTGGTGGCCCGTGATCGCCCGTGGCAGCCAGCCCGCGGGTAGCCGCAGCCCGCCGAACCGGGGCCGCGATGCCTGCCTTCCCGTCGCCGTCGCCGGTGACGTCCGCGCTGTTGCGGCCTGTCCCGCCAGGAACAGTTCGACATCGCGTTCGCGCTGCTGCAGCGCCGCTTTCAGGTCCTGGCCCATCTCAAACTGGTTCATGACTCTCCTCCGCCCGTGGCCCCCTTCCTAGGGGACCTCGAGAGTCAACATTAGTCGCATGTGGGACGCAGTTCGATGAACTACTTCACAGATCAGCAAGTTCGGTTCGCGAAACTGTGATGCAGTTCACACTTCTCGCCGGAACTCTGGCTGCCGCTTCTCCAGCAGTGCCGCCACACCCTCACGAAACTCCGGTCCCCTGGCCATCGTCCGGAGGAGCCGCTCCGATTCCTCCACGCTCGAGCCGACATCCTGGTGGAGGTCGCGGTAGATCTGCCGCTTGGTCGAAGCGAGCGAAGCTGGCGAAACGTGCCGCGCGAGGTTCTGGGCGTACTCATACGTGTGCGCCAGGAGCTCCTCGCCCGGGAGGACGGCGTTCACCAGCCCCATAGCCGCCGCCTCCTCGGCGAAGAAGGTCCGGCTCGTGAGCAGCAGGTCGTTCGCGCGCGTCAGGCCGATGAGCCGGGGAAGGAGCCAGGAGAGGCCGTATTCCGCCGGGAGCCCCAGCTTGCCATGGGCCGTTGTCAGCTTCGCCCCGGCGGCGGCGAAACGGATATCGGCGAAGCAGGCGAGGACGAGGCCAACGCCCGCCGCCGGCCCGTTGATCGCCGCGATCACCGGTTTCGTGAGCCCGAAGTGGTAGGCGAAGTTGTGGTCGAACTCCGGCGCCACGCCGTAACCGGGGTTCGCCATCTCCTCCGGCGTCCCGGGGTCGTACCCGCCCTTCGCGATGTGGCCTTCGAGCGCGGTCGCATCGGCGCCGGCGCAAAAGCCACGACCCTCACCTGTCACGATGATCGCGCTCACGGCGACATCGCGTTCTGCCTGGTCGAGCGCCCAGCGATATTCGGCGTGCATTCGACCCGTCCACGCATTCAAGCGGTGGGGACGGTTCAGGGTGATGGTCGCGACGTGCTCGGTGGAGGTGTAGCGGACAACCTTCAGTTCCATCCGTTGATTGTACCGTCCGCGCCCGGGCGAGCGGCCTCCTAGCGGATGAACCGAACCGGGAGCTGGCGGAAGCCGAAGACGATGGGCGCGTTGGACTGGCGGATAGCGGGCGGAGTGCCCGGCTCTATCCCGGTGTAGCGGTCCAGCACGTTCTCCAGTGTCACGCGAGCCTCGGCCCGGGCCAGGGGCGATCCCAGGCAGTAGTGAATGCCATGCCCGAAGCCGACGTGGTCCTTCAGGTTCCGGTCCAGCCGGAAGGTGTCCGGATCCGGCCAGCCATCGGGGTCCCGGTTCGCCGCGCCGAAGAAGACCCCGACGCTCGCCCCGGCCGGGATCACACCGCCGGATGGCAGGTGGGCCTCCTTCAGCGTGTGCCGGAAGAGCACTTGCACCGGGCTTTCGTACCGCACCATCTCTTCGATGAACGGCTCAACGAGGGCTCGGTCCGCCTTGATTTGGTGAAACAGATCCGGGTGATGGGCGAGGTGGTTCACCATGTTGCCCAGCAGGTTCGTCGTCGTTTCGTTCCCGGCCACGAGGAGGAGGATGCAGAACCCGACCGCCTCCCACTCGGAAAGTCGTCCATCCTCCGTCTCGGTCTGGACGATCGTCGTGATCAGGTCTTCCGCCCCGTGTGCGCGCCGTTCGATCGCCATCCGGCCGAAGAACTCCGCCATCTCCCGCATGTCGTGGAGCTTCGCTTCGGCTCCGCCTTCGGTCTCCGTAAACGCGATCAGCGAATCGGTCCAGCGCTTGAATCGCTGGTAGTCCTCGCCCGGGATGCCCAGGATGCGCGCGATGACCTGGACGGGGAGGGGCATGGTGTACGCCGGGACGATGTCGACCTCGCCATCCGGGAGCGCGTCGAAGAGCCGGTCCGACGTCTCCTTGATCCATGGTTCCACCTCCGCGATCCGGCGCGGAGTGAACGTCCGGCTGACGAGTTTCCGGAACCGCGTATGGCGCGGTGGGTCGTCCGTGATCAACACGAGTGGGAGGCTGCCACCGGGGCTCGCCGATGAGAAGGTCTCGTGGTCCTTCAGCGCGGCGTACACATCCGCGTAGCGCATCACTGGCCAGAACTGCGTCACGTCGACTTCGCCATCGGGGCGCCTGCGTTCCGTGTTGATCGCGAACGGCGTCCGCGCGCGCAGTTCGCGGTAGACGGCATACGGGTCGAGTGCCATCTGAGGCGTCATTACCAGGGCTTCAGCTGTTCCAGTCTCCATCGGTCTCTCCTCGCCGCTCTGCGCGATGGCGTGAACATACTCCTTCGCGGCCCGCTCGCGAAGTCCCCCTCTGTTAGGCCGGGACTTGCTGGCTGGCCTGGAGCCGGTCGATCGTGGCAACCGCCAGGGCGAGGACGTCGTCGGGCTCCATGGCCGCTCCTCGCTCGGCCGCGCGCCGGTAGTCGTCGGGGCCAATGGCGCCTTCCACCGCCAGGCGCACCCGGCTCAAACGTTCCGCATCGGCGGGCGTTCTCCCCGCCGCCCATGGCGAAGCCCTATCCGCTCCCAGTAAGCGCGCCACCGCCTCCGACTGTTCGAACTGGCCGAAGACGATGGTTGCCTGGCGGAGCGCTGGCCAGAGCTGCCCCCAGTCGCCGTGCGTCCCCCAGAACGCGAGGATCTCGCGGATCGAGGCGAGCGTTTCTGGCGCTGTCGCGCCGCTCGCCCGCAGGAACGCCTGTGTCGTCTGGATCGCGCCCAGAATGTAGCGATTCTGGACGGCGCCGCACCATGCCGCCGCCTCTTCCGAAAGCCGCAGCGCTTCTCCCGGGTCACTCTCTTTCAGGGCGGTCGCTTTGCTCCACGTAGACCAGGCCAGCAGCGTCGGATTCTGGAGGCGGCGGGCGATCGCAATCGCCTCCTCGGTCTGCGGGAGCCAGGCCGCCGCCTGGCCCACGTTCGCCATCGTTATGGCGCACTGTGCCAGCGCGAGAGCCAGCGGGGCCGGCTCGCCTTCCTGGCGAGCGTGCTCAACCATCTGCGTGACGTAGCGGGCCGCGAGGGCAGCGTTGCCCGCAATCGCCGAAACGAGGCCGAGGCTGAAGAGCATCAGCCACGATCCCTCCGCTTCCCCCCACCCGGGGATGGCGTGGGCGCGTTGCAGGAGGCCAATCGCCCCCGCCGTCTCTCCTCGCTGAGCCGCGTAAATGGCCGCCATCGCGCAGGCGTAAACGTAGCGCTCGTGGTTGGCTGCCCCGGGCATATCGAGCGCCCGCTCCGTCCAGCCCCCGCACTCGTAGCGCATTCGCCAGATGCTGTATTCGAGCGTCGCGGTTGCCAACTCGAGCGCCTCGGCGGTGTTGCCGGCGCCCTCCGCCATGTCGAACGCCTCTCGAAGGTTGGGGAACTCCTGGTCGACAAGGCGGACGCCCAGCTCTTCCTCCGCGCCCCGCAGGCGGCGCTGGGTAGCCTTTGCGAAGGCAACATAATGATGAACGAAGCGCTCGCGCGTGCCTTCCAGTTGGCCGCTCTCGGCCAGCCGTTCGCGGGCGTATTCGCGGAGCGGCCCGGTCATGCTGTAACGGGCGGCAGGAGCGGAGAGATCGATGTTCAGGAGCGACTTTTCGACGAGCGCCGGGACGAGGCCAAGGAGCCGGCCCCGGTCCGCGACGACAGCCTCCGCCGTTTCCAACCCGAAACTTCCCGCGAAAACGCTGAGCCGTTGAAAGGCCGCCTGTTCCTGCGAGTCGAGCAGTGCGTATGACCAGTCGATGGTCTTCCGCAGCGTCTTGTGCCGCTCTGGCCGGGAACGCGAGCCGCCCTCAAGCAAGCCAAGGCTATCCGACAGCCGTGCCTCCACGTCGCGCAGGCCGAGCGTTCGCACGCGTGCGGCGGCCAGCTCAATCGCCAGGGGCAGCCCTTCGAGCCGTGTACAGATCTCGTAGACGGTGGCTTCGTCCCCGGGTGCGAGGACGAACGACGCGTCGCCCGCCCACACCCTCTCGAGAAAGAGTTCACTCGCCGGTGCCGGTCGCAAGGGAGCGAGCCTGAGGACGTGTTCACCATCGATCGCAAGCGGTTCCCGGCTCGTGCACAGCAGCGTCATCCCGGGGCAACCGCGAAGAAGCGCCTCCGCGAACGCGGCGACATCGGCAATCAGGTGCTCGCAATTGTCCAGGATCAAGAGCGCCTCGCGGGACTTCAACGTCCCAACGACGCTTTCGACCGTTGTCAGCCCGGAATCCGGCGTGGCCTGGCCAAACAGCGCTCCCACAGCCGGCGCCAGCGCTTCTGGCCGCGTGATTGCGGCCAGCTCGGCGAGCCACACACCGTCCCGATAGTGGCCCGCAAGGTCAGCCGCCGCCTCGAGCGCGATCCGTGTCTTGCCCAGCCCTCCGAAGCCAACCACCGTCGTCAACCGGCCGGCCCCCACGGTGCGGAGGAGTTGTTCGAGTTCTTCCTCGCGCCCGATGAGGGCGCGGACCTGGGCCGGCACGTTCCCATCCAGCACAGCCATGCTCCGTAGCGGCGGGAACGCCTGTGGGCTGCCCGGCGCCACCACCTGGAACACTCGCACAGGGCTTGCGACATCCCGGAAGCGGTGCTCTCCAAGGTCGAGCGTGAGTGGCAGCTCCGCCGATTCTGCCGCGGCCGCGCGCAGGCAGGCTTCCGTGCTCAGGACCTGGCCGCCGTGTCCGCTTGCGATGAGCCGCGAGACGACACTCAAGGCCGGGCCGAAGTAGTCCGCGTTCCGGGCAAGCGTGGGACCGGTGTGGACCGCCACCCGCACCCGGAGCTGGCCAGCCAGAGCCTCTTCCTGGTGTAATCGCGCCTGCACAGCCCCGGCTGCCCTCAGCGCGCGGCTCGCTTCCTGGAAGACGCCGCAGAGGCCGTCGCCCAGGTTCTTGAAAACGTGGCCGCCCTCGCCCTCGATGATCTCCGTGATCAACTGGTCATGGAGGTCGAGCGAAGAGGACATCCGCTCGGGCGCTGTCTCCCAGTGGCGAACGCTCCCTTCAATGTCCGTGAAGAGGAAGGTCCGGTCTTCCATCAGCAGTCCATCGCCAGTGCGCGCGGCGGCCGTGTGCCCGGGTTCGCGCGAAGGCTGGATAGGTTGCACCGTCATCGATTGTCACATTCTTGCACGAGAACCATGGCGAGCGGAATTTCGCTGGTGGCGCCCGCCGGGCGTCAGAAGCCGTTCGTCCCATCGGTGAAGCGCACAGCATCGACGAGAACGCCGCCAGCCGCCATCTCCCAGTGGAGGTGCGCGCCCGTCGAAAGGCCCGTAGTTCCCACGAACCCAACGGTGTCCCCGGCGGAAACCGCTTCGCCTTCGGCCACCGCGAGCGAGGCCATGTGAGCATAGCCCGAGAGCACGCCTCCGCCATGATCAACCACGACCGTGTTCCCCCTGAGGCGGAGCTGACGGGAGAGAACCACTCTGCCGTGGTTCGTTGCTCCCACCGCCGTTCCCGCTGGCGCGCCCAGGTCCGTGCCGGAATGGTGGCCGCCCACTTCTGAGCCGTTATACGAGCGTTGTTCGCCGAAGCGCGTGGTGATCGCGCCGCCCGTCGGCATCAGCCAGGCATCGCCCCAGTATCGCTCCGGACTGCCGTTGCTATAGACGGCCGTCATCGCCGCGAGTTCATCAGCTTGCGTGCGCGGGTTCAGCAGCGCCGTAAGGTTGGCTCCGACCGTGATCGAATCGACGGTCCACTCCGTCTCCCGAACCGTTATCGGCACGGTAAGCGAACCGCGTGAGCCCGTAGAGAGGGTGAAATCGATGCGCATGTCTTGCACGCCAGCCGGGTCCTCTGGGGCGATCCCAACGAAGGCGTAGATGCTCTGGAGCCCCTGGTTCAGTCGCAGCGTTCGCCCGTAGAGCGTCACGCTCCCCTCTTTCAGGTCACCAATCACCGAGATGCGGACCGTCCCGCCCTGCACCGTTTCATCCGTAGAGGTGAGGATCTCCGGCGGCTGAACGGGGGTTGCGCTGGCCTCCCCGTTCGTGCCCGGTTCTGGATCCAGGGCTGGCCGCGTGGTGACGCGAACAACGGCCTGTTCACCACTCCCTCCGCAACGTACGACGGTAAGGACGGTCAGGGGGAGGACGGCCAGCAGGCGGCGACGTCGCATCAATCATCCAAGGGTGCGCTCCCTGGCCGCGATGGGCAAAGTGCGTCGGGGGGGGCGGGCGCACGTTCCGGCGAATCGGCCATCCTGCGCTACACTCCCCCGGTGGATCGCCAGCGGCTACGCACTCTGCTCAACGATGTCGCTCGCGGCATCGCCTCTACGGAAGAGGCGTTCGACCAGATCTCCGTCGAACCGATCGCCAGCCTCGGGTTCGCCGCTATCGACCATCACCGGGCGATTCGCGACGGCCTCCCCGAGGTGGTCCTCGCGATGGGGAAGACGCCGGCGCAAACGGCCGCGATCGCCGTCGAGATCGCCTCGCGCGCAGGCCGAGTGCTCGTTACCCGCGTCGAAGAGACGCACCTCGCGGCCCTCAGGTCGGCCCTCCCGCGGTTGGGTTACGATGCGAACGCTCGGCTCGCCTGGGTGGATGATCGGCCCCTGCCTCTGACCGGGAACGTCGCCATCGTCACCGCTGGCACCGCCGATATCCCGGTCGCCGAAGAAGCGGCGATAACGGCCGCGATGGCCGGGGCGGCCGTCACCCGCTACTACGACCTCGGCGTGGCCGGCCTCCACCGGATCGCCGCCGCAGCCGCCGATCTGCGCGCCGCCAACGCTCTCGTCGTCGTCGCCGGCATGGAAGGCGCGCTCCCCAGCGTCGTCGCCGGGATCGTCGAGAACCCGGTCATTGCGGTTCCGACGAGTGTCGGCTACGGCGCCTCGTTCAGTGGCCTGGCCGCCCTTCTCGCGATGTTGAACAGCTGCGCGACCGGAGTCAGCGTGGTGAACATCGATAACGGCTTCGGCGCCGGCTACCTTGCCGCCGCCATCAACCGCCTCGCCGTCGAAGGGCGCACGCATAGCCGTACGTTTGTGGGGCGGCCGTGACGATCGCGGTCTTCGATTGTTTCTCCGGGATCGCCGGCGACATGACGCTGGCCGCCCTCATTGACGCTGGAGCCTCGCTGCCGGCCATTACCGCCGGCCTTGCGCCCCTGGGCTTGCCACAGTTCGAACTCTCCGTCGAACAAGTCTCACGGGCTGGGATGCGGGCGCTCTATCTGCGGGTGGCGATCGCCAAGGAACGCACCTACCAGCCTGGCGAGATGCGCCAGCTGCTGATAACGAGCGCACTGCCGCCCCGTGTGCGCCAACGGGCCCTCCGCGCGGTGGAACTGCTGGCGGCGGGCGAGGCGGAGGCACACGGCGTAGCGGTTCCCCACTTCCACGAAGCAGGCGGGGTGGATGCCGTCATCGATCTCGTGGGCTCGATGCTTGCGCTCGAAGCCCTGGATGTGGACCAGGCATTCTGTCCCGTCGTCAGCGTCGGCGCCGGGGCCATCGTCCGTTCCGAACATGGAGCGCTGCCCGCCTCGCCCGGGCCAGCCGCCGCAAACATTCTGCGGGCCGCCAGCTTTCCGATGCGCTTCGTCGAAGCCGGCCACGAGTTCGTGACTCCTTCCGGCGCGGCCATTCTCGCCGCCGTGGCCGAACCGGGGCCGGCGACCATCGTCACGCGAACGATGGGCGCCGGCGCGGGCACCATGGACCCGGCGGGGCGCCCCAACGCCCTCCGCGTCTTTATCGGCGAACTCGCCGGGGCGCCCTCCGGTCTCACGACACGCGAACTGGTTCTCCTCGAAGCGAATATCGACGACATGCCGGCCACCCTCCTCGCCAACGCCCGGGACCGCATGATCGAAGCCGGGGCGCTCGATGCCTGGCTAGAACCGATCGCCATGAAGAAGGGGCGGTCGGCGGAAAAGCTCTGCCTCCTCGTCCCCAACGGCGAAGAGGAGCGGTTTGCCCGGCTCGTCCTTGCCGAGACCACGACGCTCGGTGTGCGCACGGCGCCCTACCGCCGCTTCGAGGCGGAACGGTGGGTAGAGGAGGTGCCCACCTCGCTCGGCAACGTCCGCGTGAAGGTTCGGCGCCTCGGCGGCGTGCTTCGGCGGGCGCCCGAATATGAAGACATTCGCGCCCTGGCGGCGAAGCTCAGCCTCCCCGCGATCGAGGTCCAGGAACGTGTCGAGGCGGACCTGCGCGCCCTGGACCAATCGTAAGTCTGGTTCAAAGTAGGCCCGGCGGTGATGTACCATGGAAGAAAATCCCGGAGCATCAGCCAGCTTGAACAGGGAACAGGTCATAGCGGATCTGAACGAGATCCTCACACTCGAATACACGGCCGTGCTTCAGTACACGTACGAATCCATGGTGGTCAAAGGGCTCGATAGCCCACGCTTCATCACCATGTTCCAGGGCGAAGCGGCCGAGTCGCTCCTCCACGCGCAGCTGGTCGGGACCAAGATTGTCGCCCTCGGTGGCATCCCCACCACCGATGCGGGTGCCATCAACCCCGCCACCGACCTCCGCGCGCTGCTCGACTACAACCTTGGGATGGAACGCCGGGCCGTGGACCTCTACACCCGTGCCCTTGAACACGCGGGCGAAGACATCTCCCTCCGCAACCTCCTGGAGACCCAGATCGCCACGGAGAAGTCCTCCGTCGAGGCGCTGGAACGGCTCCTCGGCTAAGCGCAGCCAGCGGCCCGTGCGCTACCCTACCGGCGTGACGCTCGTCGATGCCCACACCCATCTCTTTCCACCGTCACAGGTGGCCGCTCGCGCGGAGATCGCCGCCCGTGACGCAACCTTCGCCGAACTTTACGGCGACGCGGCGGCCCGGATGGCGACCGTCGACGGCCTGCTGCGGGCCATTGACGCCGCCGGGATCGCGCGGGCCGTCGCCGCGGGCTTCGCCTTCAGCCACCCGGAGGATATCGACTCCCAGAATCGCTACCTGCTCGACACCGGCGGCGACGCCCGGATCGCGCCCCTGGCCACCTTGAACCTCTCCCACGCCGGGTGGCGCGCTGTGGCCGAGCGGGCGCTCGCTGAAGGCGCCCGCGGATTCGGCGAACTGCGCCCTCACAACCAGGGGTGGGACCCGCTCGGCCCTCAGAGCCACGAGCTCTGCGAACTCGCCGCCGCCCATGGATCGCCCCTGCTCTGGCACGTCAGCGAGCCAGTAGGCCATGCCTATCCAGGTACGCGCGGCGGCATCTCTCCGGTCGAACTGGTGGTCCTCGGGACAGCGCACACGGGGACGGTGATGGTCGCGGCGCACCTCGGCGGTGGCCTCTCGTTCTACCTGGAGATGCCCGAAGTGAAAGCGGCTATCGGAAATATCTATTTTGATACGGCGGCCGTCTCGCTCCTGTATGCTATGGAGAGTGTCGCGCGAGTCGTGGACCTTGCCGGTCCGCATCGCGTGCTCTTCGCGTCGGACTATCCGCTTCAATCTCCCCTGCGCCAGCTCGAACGCCTCCGGGCGGTCCTGACGGAAGATGCCGCGCGGGATGTTTGTGGCGGCAACGCCGATAGGCTGTTTTTCGGATTACGGAAGTAGAAATGATAACCTCACCAGATCACGTCCGGCTGTTCGTCGCCTGCGAAGTCCCCGAGGAGAGCAGGAACGCGATCGGCGGAGTCCTCCAGATCCTGCGCGAAAAAAGCGGGCCCGATGTCCGCTGGATTCGTTCCGAGGGCGTCCACGTGACGCTCAAGTTCCTCGGCGAAGTACCGCTGAAAAAGCTCCCGGCGGTCAAGCTCGCCGTCCAGGAAGCCGTCGTCGGCCACGCGCCGTTCGAACTCGAGTTTTCGAACATCGGCACGTTCGGCGGCCGCGAAGGCCTCCGCATCATGTGGGTTGGTGTCGCCGGCGATGTCCTTCGCCTTGAAGCGCTCGTCCGTTCCATGAACGCAGCCCTCGCCGTTGTTGGCTTCGAGCCTGAACGACGCCCGTTCCGGCCCCATCTCACCCTCGGCCGCGTCAAGGACGAGATCGCCACCCGCCGCCGCGCCGAGATCGAGGTCGCCGTCGGCCGCATGGCTGTCCCGCCTTCGGGCTGGCGAACCTCCCAGGTTTCGATCATGAGCAGCAGGCTTGGCCCCGCCGGCGCCACCTACGACATCCTCGCCAGCTTCCCCCTCCGCGTCGCTCAGCCGGCCGCCTCCCTCTGATTCCGTAAGTTCCGTTTACCGGCCCGGCCGGGCCGTAACACTTTGGCAACGAAGCCCTTCAGGGGACGCCGTACGGTAGCGCTACCGGGAATTCGCCCGGCCCAAAACTCCCTGGAGGAAATCATGAACCGGATCACCAACCTTCTCGCCGTCGGCCTTGGCGCCGTCGGACTCGTTAGCGCCGTTGGCGGCGGCATCGTCGTCGCCCAGGATGGCGGCTCTGGCACGGCCACGCCCTCTGCCAGAGCCGTCGAACACCAGGAGCGGATGACCGCCTACCTGGATGCCCTCGCCTCCAACCTCGGCATCGACCGTGCGACGCTCGATGCCGCCCTGAAGAAGACAGGCCTGGAGATGGTCGACAAGGCCGTAGCCGATGGCAAGATCACCCAGGCCGAAGCCGATGCCATCAAGGCCCGCATCGAAAGCGGGATCGGCCCCGTCTTCGGTCCGATCGGCGGCGGGATGAAGGGCGGCCACGGCCCAGGCGAACGCGGAATGGGCGGCTTCGATTTCGGCGCCGGTCTTTCTGGCCTCGCCGGGTTCCTCGGCATCGACCAGGCCACCCTGATGCAGGAGCTGGCCAGCGCCAAATCCCTGCTTGCGGTGGCCGAGGCGCACGGCAAGACCCGCGCTGACCTCGAGACTTTCCTCACCGAGACCATCAACGCCGAGATTCAGAAGGCCCAGGATGCGGGCAAGATGACGGCCGAGCAGGCGCAAATGGCCCGCGACAAGGTCGCCGAGATGATCGGTGGCATCCTCGACGGCGGCATGGGCGGCCACTTCGAGTTCAAGGGCCCCGGCGGCAGCCACTTCCGGGGCGGCTTCGGCGGCCCCATGAAGCCTGGCGCCGGCGCTCCCGCCAGCGGCGGCCAGGCCGAATAGCTCCAGCAACACCCTCCCCGAAAGCGGGCGAGACCTTCCCCGGTCTTCGCCCGCTTTCGCGCATACTTGGTAGCATCCATGACCGATCCCCCGACCATCCTCGTCGCCGATGACGACCCCCACATCGTCGAACTCGTCTCCCTCTATCTCCGGCGTGCCGGCTACGCGGTGGCTCAGGCGGCCGACGGTGAAACCGCCCTCCGCCTCGCCGCTACCATAGACCCCGCCCTCGCCATCCTCGATGTGATGATGCCCGGCCAGGACGGCCTGCAGGTCTGCCGAACGCTCCGTGCCCGCGGCAACCTTCCTATCGTCCTCCTCACCGCGCGTTCCTCCGATATCGATAAGGTTTCCGGCCTTCGCCTCGGCGCGGACGACTACGTGACCAAGCCGTTCAACCCCGAGGAACTGATGGCCCGCGTGGAGGCTGTCCTTCGCCGCGCTCGCCCCGCCGACCGCCCCGCCGACCTCGTGGCGGTGGCCGATCTCACGGTCGATGTGGCCGCCCGCATGGCTTTCGTCGGCGGGACCGCGCTCACCCTTACCCCGCGTGAGTTCGACCTCCTGGCAACGCTGGCCCGTTTCCCGGGCACCGCCCTGGACCGCGAACACCTGCTCGATCTCGTCTGGGGTACTTCGTTCTATGCGCAGCGCACCGTGGATGTCCACATCGCGCGGCTTCGGGAGAAGCTGAAGGGCAGCCACGTCCAGATCGACACCGTCTGGGGCAGCGGCTACCGCCTGGCCAGCCAACGGCCGTCCCCGGAGGCGGAACGATGACCGTTCCCGGTGGTTTGCGGATGCGGCTCGTCGCCGCCTTTTCGGTCGTGGCGCTCGTCGCGGTCGGCCTGGCCTCGGGACTGTTCGTCTTCGCCCATCGCGACGACGCCCGCCGCCAGGAGCTGGATAGGGTGGCTGCCGCCGCGCCGCCGATCTTCGCGCGCTTCGCCACCACCCGCGATCAGACAGACCTCGATGGCTTCGTCACTTCGATGTCCAGCATTCACGATGTTCGCGTCCTCCTCATCGACCGCGAAGGCGTCGTCGCGGTCGATAGCGGGCGCTCGCTCGAAGGGAAGCGCCTCGACGTTCCCGCCAGCCGGCCGTCTCTGGGCGGGCCGTTCTACACCACCTGGACCGGGGATCCGGGCACGCCGGCGGAGGGCCTCGCCCTCGTCACCACCACCCTCCCCGTCTTCGGTCTCGCCGAAAGTTTCCGGTTCGGCGGGCGCGGCGGTCCCGGTCCAGGTCCCGCGCTTGGCGATTCGGCCGCTCGCTACTCCCTGGTCCTTGCCGTCCCCCAGAGCACGATCGCAAACGCCTGGCTGGATCAGCTGCCCGGGACGCTGCTCGTTGGCGCCATCGCCCTCGTCGTGGCCGCCGCGCTTGCCAGTCTGCTCGCCCGCTCGATCACCAGGCCCGTCACCAAGCTCACGCTCGCCTCACAGAAGATCGCCGCGGGCAACTTCGATGTCGATATCGATACCCGGCGGACGGACGAGATCGGCAGGCTCGGCGCGGCCTTCCAATCGATGGCCATACGCGTCGGCGAAGCCCAATCCGAAATGCGGACGCTCGTCGCCAACGTCTCGCATGACCTCAAAACGCCGCTCACCTCCATCCTCGGCTTCGCGCAGGCGCTCGAGACGGGCGCCGCGGGCCAGGGCGCCGAATCCCGCCGCGTGGGCGGCATCATCCACGAAGAGGCGGAGCGGCTCTCCACCCGCCTCCAGGACCTCCTTTACTTCTCTGAGATCGAATCCGGCGAGGCCGTCCTCGCCCTCGATGATCTTGATCTGACCGCCCTTGTGCGTTCCGTCGCCGGCCGCCTCCTCCACGGCGTCGCGGCGCGTTCGGTGCGGGTGGATCTCTCGCTCGATGCGCCCCTCGAGGTGCGCGGCGATGGCCCGCGCCTGGAGCGGCTGTTCGAAAACCTTCTCTCGAACGCCGCGCGCTATACCCCGGACGGCGGGCACATCGCTGTAGCGGTTAACGCGCTTCCAGCCGGGGGCGCCCGGGCGACCGTCGCCAATACGGCTGAGGGCCTGACCGCCGACGACATTCCGCTCCTCTTTCGCCGCTTCTATCGGCGCGACCGCACCCGCTCCGCGGAGGGCGGCACGGGCCTCGGGCTGCCCATCGCCCACGATATCGCCGCCCTCCACGGTGGCTCACTGACGGCTGCCCTGCAAGGGACGACGCTCACCCTCACAGTCACGCTCCCGCCTCAGCCCCCCGTCTCTTCCTGACCTCCGATGCGCCTGCCTTCCCTTCGCGTTTTCATCGCCCACACTCGTCACCTTTGCCCCTTTCGACCCTTTGCGGTTCACCTTGCCCGGGCGTCAGCCGCACTTGGAGAACGGCAGGCCGCCTCGTAAGCTCGCGCCGTGGCCAATCCGCTCTTCGTCATCAACCATAGCCGCGCACAGTCCTTCTTCCGCTGCCGCAAGCAGTACTGGTTCCGGCATCTCTCCGGCCTGCCCAAGCCCCCGGACCCCATGAACCCCAGCGGGATCGTCGGTACCGGTGTCCACCGCGCCATGCGCGCGCTCTGCGATTCCGGCGATGCGGACGTCGGTTTGGCCGAACTCGATGTCTACCTGCGTATGCCCGTCCACGAAGAAGCGGGCCCGGGGACGGAATGGCACGCCATCGCCCTCGCCGCCTACGACCAGGGCGTCACCGTCCACAACTCGATCGATAGCGAAGACCGCTGGGCAGAAAAGGACACCTACGCCCCCTACCCGGCACGGGGCGTCTCCCTCGGCGCCCGGATCGACCGCATTGACCGGCTAACTCCGGACCATTGGCAGATCATCGATTGGAAGACGGGGCGCATCGACTACGACGATACGACCGACGACCAGCTCGATATCGGCCACGTCGCCCTGCGAACGAGCCTGCGCGCCGTCGTAGCCCGCGGCGCCACCGTGACCGCGATCGCCTGGAACCTGCGTACGGGCGCACGGCGCGTCCGCCAGCTCGTCCGCTCCGACGCCGCGGCGACGATGCGGAAGTACGCCGCCCTGGCCGATCGGATCCAGGCGAACACCGACTTCGCGGCCTCGCCGAGCAACATGTGCGCGTTCTGCGAATGGCGCCCCCAGTGCCCCGAATCCGACCTCACAACCGAACCAGAATGGGACGACGACCTGGACACGGCGGATCCTGGCGCACCAGCGGCGGAGTAGGGTTGCAACGGGAACGACGCCTGGAACGACGAGGGGAACTTCGCCCGGCAGGCTCGTCGGTAGCTGCGTTGCGTTCCAATTCAGCGTTGCCTGCTACCCTTCGAAGATGCAAAAAACCGACGAGGCCGCCTGGTTCGCAGCCAACCAGGCGATGTGGGACGAACGGGTGAGCATTCACGCCGCCAGTGAGTTCTACGACGTCGCCAGCTTCCGCGCCGGCAAGACGGCCCTCCGTGCCTTAGAAATCGCCGAGGTTGGCGACGTGAACGGGAAAGAGCTCGTCCACCTCCAGTGTCACTTCGGCATGGATACGCTCTCCTGGGCCCGCCTCGGCGCCCGTGTGAGCGGCCTCGATTTCAGCCCGGACGCCGTGGCGACCGCCACCAGCCTGGCCGCCGAGCTCGGCCTCGATGCCCGATTCGTCCAGGCCAACGTGTATGACGCGGCGGAGGCGCTCGGCCATCGCCAGTTCGACATCGTCTATACCGGTGTCGGCGCGATCATCTGGCTGCCCGATATCCGCCGTTGGGCACAGACCGTGGCGGCACTCGTCAAGCCCGGTGGCTTCTTCTACATCGTCGAAGGGCACCCTGCGGCCGGCGTCTTCAGTGATACGGCTCTCACCGCCGAGTACGACTACTTCCGCGACGCCGCGCACCCCTACGAATGGAACGACGCCGGTTCCTATGCGGATGGCGCCGCCACCACGCACCACAACTTGAGCTACGAATGGCCCCATCCCATCGGTTCCGTCGTCACCTCGCTCATCGAGGCCGGTTTGCGCATCGAGTTCCTTCACGAGTTCGACTTCACGCTCTGGGCCCGTTGGCCGTTCCTCGAACGGAACGAGGCCGGCGAATACCACCTGCCCGCGGGCATGCCCCGGCTCCCGCTGATGTACTCGCTCCGCGCGTCGAAGCCCGCCTGATCCGACAATCGAAAGGGGACAAAGCGACGAGTGGCAGGTGCGGCTGGTCCGTTCCGGCGAGCGTGCCGCCGCCTCTTCGCAACTTTGAACCTTTGCGTTTCACTGACGCTCGGGGCGCCACAGCGTATCGTTCGCCCCCATGACCGAGCACGTTCCCCCGTTTCCTCCCGGAGCGCTTACGGGCGTCCGCGTCGTCGAGTTCGCCCAGGCGATCGCAATCCCCTTCTGCGGGCTCCTCTTGAGCGATATGGGCGCCGACGTGATCAAGGTCGAGCCGCCCGCGGGCGACGGCATCCGCCACACCATGGAGCCGATCTTCCCCGGCGAGAGCAAGGGCTACACCCTGGTCAACCGCGGAAAGCGAAGCATCTGCCTCGATATCGCCCGGCCCGAGGCGCGGCCGGCCATCGAGCGATTGGTGAGTTGGGCGGATATCGCCCTTGTCTCCCTCAAGCCAGCAGACCTGCCGCGCTACGGCCTCACCTACGAAGCGTTTCGCGCCATCAACCCCCGCATCATCTTCCTCGAACATGTCCCTCTCGGCAGCCGTGGTCCGTTCGGCGGCGACCCCGGCTACGACGTCGTCGTCCAGGGCATGAGTGGCGCCGCCGCGATCGCCGCGCGCGTCCGTAACGGCGCGCCGGTAAACATTCGCCCCGCCTACAACGATATGGGCACGGGCTGCCTTTCGGCCTTCGGCGTCGTTGCCGCACTCCGCCACCGTGACCTCACGGGCCACGGCCAGCGTGTCGAGACATCGCTACTGGGCACGGCCATCTCCCTGGCGAACCAGCTGGTGAGCTGGTTCGCAGCCACCGACCCGCCCCGCGAAGAAGCCTTCCGCGAAGAAGTCGCCGCTATCCGCGCTGAGGGCGGAGGCTTCGAAGAGCAGCGGGCGGCCTGGGAGCGCCAGTTCACGGCTGGCGGCTACGCCAACGTCTACTTCCGCCACTACCGCACGAAGGACGGCTTCATCTCGGTCGGCTGCCTCAGCCCAACGCTCAACGCCCGTTTCCGCGCCGTCACCGCCCTCGAAGACCCGCGCACGGAGCCCGGCTTCGATATGGGGACACCGGAAGGCTACGACCGCCTCACGGTCCTCGTCCGCCAGGCAGAGGACCTCTTCGCCGCCGCCACAACGGCCGAATGGATCGCCCGCCTGCGACCCGGCGGCGTGCCCTGTGGCCCACTCAACTTCCCGCCCGATGTCTTTCGCGATGAACACATCCTCGCCAACGAATATGTGATGGAGATCGACCATCCCGCCCTCGGCCCGTATAAGACGTTCTCGCCGCCGGTGCGCATGGACCTGACACCCGCCCGCGTCCAGGGCCCGCCGCCCCTCCTTGATGAACACACGGACAGCGTCCTCGCGGAACTCGGCTTCACGGCCATCGAGGTGGCCGGGCTGCGGGCATCGCGAACGACAGGGCAGGCCCGCTGAGCTCAGGCGCTGAAGACCTTCGTATCCATCTCCGCGTCCTCAGCGTCTCTGCGTCCAGGATCGCCAGGCCCGCTAGAACGGCTTGAAGACCGCCAACCAGGCCATCCACGGCACCGAAAGCACGAGCAACGTGCTGAAAACCACTGGCACGCGGTCGTTCAGAATCTCCCGTAGGTCGTCCGTCGCCTCGCCCTTCTTCGCGGCGATGAGCGCCGCCAGCCGCGCCCGCCGCAGACCAAACCCCAGCAGCGGCAGACAGACGAACCAGAAGAAGACGAACGAGAGGGATAGCGCCGCCAACCAGCCGTCCTCGACGAAGTTGTAGCCCGCATCGACCGCCCAGAAAAACCCCGTGATACCCGTCGCCATCGAACCCGGCAACAGCACCCGCGTCTCGTTGTTCGCAGCCTCCACAAGGGCGTACATCTGGTAGCGCACGTCCTTCGAACCCCAGGCGCGGACAATGAGCGGATAGGTCGCGCCCAGCCCGGCGCCCATCCAGGCCATCGCCAGCAGGTGAACCAGCCGCCAACCATCCATCGCCTGAGTATCGCCTGCCCGCGCCATCCGGTCTTGCCGGTCCGGTATACTGGAGCGCGAGGAGCGCGCGATGACAGCACCCGCCGCAGTCAAACCCCCCGGTTCCGATGATCCCCTCGCATTCGAGGGGTCCGGTCACTACGAGTTCGTCGAGGGCCATCTGCAGGAGCGGAACGTGAGTTACATCTCAAGTCGAATCGCATCCACGCTCATGATCATCCTGGGCGCCTTCGTCCGCGAATCCGGGTTGGGGGTGCTCTGCGACTCCGAGCTCGGCATCCGCATCTGGCCGGACGACCCGGAGCGCACACGCCGCGCCGATCTCTCCTTCCTCCGGGCTGACCGTGCCCCCGCCGAGGACTCGGGCTACCTCTACGTCGCTCCCGATCTCGTCGTCGAGGTCGTCTCGCCGGGCGATAACGCGGCCAGCGTCCGTGACAAGGTGACCGACTGGCTGGCTGGCGGCGTGCGCATGGCCTGGGTCATCTTCCCATCCTCGCGCGAAGTCTACGTCTATCACTCCGACGCCCATCCTGAGGTGTTCACGGCGGAGGACACGCTCCACGGCTACGACGTGGTTCCCGGCTTCTCCTGCGCCGTCTCGGCCCTCTTCCCGCAGAAAGCGGTAACGGCCAGCTAACTCGCCCCCGTCGGATCTGTTAGACTTCACCACACTACTTTCGGTGAGGCATGGCCATGGTTGAGATCGGCGTTCGGAATCCCTCGGCGGCTGGGACCGCCATCGCCTGGCCCCGCGAGCGCGAAATCCCCCCGCTCGGCGGTCCGCTCCCGGCCGGCACCGTCGTCGTCTCCGCCGATAGCCACGTGATGGAGACGGAAGACCTCTGGAAGGACCGCCTTCCCGACCGCTTCAAGGACCGCGCCCCCCGCCTCTGGTGGGACGAAGACGGCTTCAGCCACCTCGAAGCCGAAGGCCGCAGCCTCGATGTCCCCGGCCTCAACACCATGCTCGTCGAAGGCCGTGATGGCATGCGCGACCCCGCCGTCCGCCTCCGCGATCTCGACGCCGAAGGGGTGGACAAGGAGATCATCTTCCCCCAGCGCACCCTCTCCCTCGTCGGCCTCCAGGACCTGGAGCTGCGCGAGGCCTGCATGCGCGCCTACAACGAATGGCTCAGCGAGTACTGCCGC
>CAZQCR010000026.1:0-20821 GCA_964591745.1 uncultured Anaerolineaceae bacterium | reverse complement strand
CCGCGACCGGGAGGGAGCGGCGCCCAGGCCGTGCGGAGTCTCCGGCCGCCGCTCGCTGTCGCGAGCGGTACTGACTCTCGGCCCAGCCCACGCACGCGGACGTGGCGACAATCGCTGTGGGCAAGGGTCTCCGTACCGCGACCGGGAGGGAGCGGCGCCTAGGCCGTGCGGAGTCTCCGGCCGCCGCTCGCTGTCGCGCGCGGTACTGACCTCTAGTCCACACCACACTCAGGGACCTGCCGTCACCCGTTTCACACAACGCAACGGCGACCTTCGGCCCGGCAATACTGGCCGATCGGCCAGAAATCGCCCAGCACCCCTTGTCCACCGCCCACAATCCGTCAGAATAGCGGCACTCAACCACAATTTGGAGACTAGCCATGGCAACGACCGCAATCTCAAAAGCCGACCTCATCGCCGCCGCCAAGGCGCAATGGAGCATCACCGAAGCATCCGTCGCACAGGCGGCGAAGGGCAAGTTCGAGGACCGCTCCGCACCCGACCAGTGGTCCGCGGGGGACTGCTACCGCCACATCATCGATACCATCCACAAGATCCCGGAGGGCATCGAGCAGCTCGTCAAGGGCGAGCCTCTCACCGCCCTTCGGCCGGGTGACCCGGATGGCATCGCCAACTTCAAGAACCTGAACTCCCGCATGCTCCCCGTCGAGATGAACACGGCCCACGGGATCGTCTGGATGGCGCTGCAGAAGCTGACCGATGCCGACCTCGAGAAGGAAGTGGCCCTCGGCGACAACAAGATGTCGCTCGGGGCGCTCGCCCACATCCTCATCATCGACCACGAAAAGACCCACGTGGAGCAGGCCCTGAACGCCGCTGGGGCGAGCATGGCCGTCTGAGAACTGGCGTTTCCTGGCGCTACTACCGGCCCTGGAACGTCGGCTCGCGCTTCTCGACGAAAGCGCGGGCGGCGTTGCGGTGGTCCTCGGTCGAGCCGCTGAGCGTCATGTTCCGGGCCTCGTTGGTCAGCGCCTCGCCGAAGGTGCTCGTTGCGCCGAAGGTGAAGTTGTCCTTCATGCGGGCATAGGCGAGGGTTGGGCCGGCGGCCAGGCGCTCAGCGAGGGCCATCGTCTCGGCCATCAAGGAAGCGTGGGGGACGACGCGGCTGACGAGCCCAAGGGCGAGCGCCTTCTCGGCATCGAAGACATCGGCCAGGAAGTAAAGCTCCTTCGCTCGCGACGAACCGACGAGCCGCTGCAGCAGCCAGGTGCCGCCGAAATCCCCACTGAAGCCGACGCGGGCGAAGGCGGTGCCGAACTTCGCCGCCTCGCTTGCGACGCGAAGGTCCGCGGCGAGGGCGACGCTGAAGCCGGCGCCGACAGCGTGGCCGTTGATCGCGGCGATCGTCGGCTTCGGCATCTCGTAGAGAAGCCGCGAGATCTCCTCCTGGCGGCGGAGGACATCGACACGCGCCGCCAGCCCGCCCGAGGCCGCGTTGCCACGGGCCGGCGTGCCAGAGGCCATGCCCTTCACATCGCCGCCGGCGCAGAACGCGCGCCCCGCGCCGGTGATCACGACGCAACGGACGGTGGCATCCTCGGCGACTTCGCGCCCGGCGGCGGCAAGCGCTTCGAGGAGTTCACCGTTCATCGAATTCAGGGACTCCGGGCGATTGAGGGTGATCGTCGCGATTGCGCCGGTACGCTCGAGCAGAACAACGTCAGACATCGGGGTGCTCCTTGGGGTAGTGGGCAGATTCTACGGCGTTTAGACGCGGAGACGCAGAGGAAGCTGAGGAACGAGACGGGACCTAATCGGCTCGGCTGGCTCGGCGGTGGACCGAGAGATCGCGGGCGGCGACGAGGCTCGCCGGTTCTCGCACGAAGATCGCGGCGGCGGCGGCCGTGAGGATGAGGATGAAGCCGATGATCGCGTAGTCCCACTCGATCCCCAGATAGCGGACGATGATCCCGCCGCTCAGCGGACCGATCACCAGCGCGAGCGATTGCATGCTCGCGGCCAGCCCGAAGGCGCTGCCCTGCTTCCCCTCGGGCGTGTTGGCGGCGATCAGGGCGTTCATCCCGGGCACCATCGCCCCCTGGAACACGCCGGTAGCCCCGAAGAAGAGCAGGAACCAGCCGTAGCTGTTCGCCAGGGCGACGGGAAGGAAGAGGAGGCCGGTGCCAAGCGCGGCCGAGGCGACGCAGCGCTTGTAGCCGAAGCGCCGCCCGAGGGAGCCGACCGTGAGGGCGGCGATCGTGCTCGTCAGCCCGATCGCGGCGAAGACGAAGCCAGAGGCGCGCTTCTCGCCGAGGCGCAGCGTATCGAAGCCGAGATGGAGGTCGACGTGGCCGCCGCCGGCCTGTTCGGAGAACTCATCGATGCTCAAGGGCATGAGCGGGCGGACGAAGGTGGTGCTCAACCAGAGGGCGAAGAGCACGCCCAACATCAGGACGATCTGCCGTTCGGCGAGGACGACGCGAAGGTTGCTGACGAGGCCTCCGCCGGGATGGGGCCTGCCGGGGGGCGTGGCGGGGCTCGCTTCGATCTTCCCCTCGCGGACGAAGGTGTAGACCAGCCCACCGGCAACGAGGTAGAGCGCGGCACAGAAGAAGAAGGACTGGCGGACGCCGAAGGACTGGGCAACTTCGCCGCCGATCAGCGGACCCAGCATGTTCGAAAGGAACATGGCCGTCTGGAGCATGCCGAGCGCCTGGGGCACCTTCTCACGTGGGGTGGTGGCCGCTACGAGAGCCGCGGCCGCCCCCATCGTCCCGGCGAAGGCGCCCATCAGGAAGCGCAGCGAGACGAACTGCCAGACGTTGTCGACGACGCCCATGAAGGCGATCAGCAGCCCCGCGCCGATGAGGGCGCGTACGAACATCGGCTTGCGGCCAAAACGGTCGGCCAGCGACCCCCAGAGCGGCGCGGTGAGGAAGAGGGAGACGCCGGTCGCGCTGCCAGAGAGGCTGGTCCAGGTCGCGATGTCGCCTTTGTCGGTGACTCCGAGTTCGCGCACGTAGAAGGGGACGAAGGGAAAGACGAAGTTGGCTCCGAGCAGACCGACGAAGACGCCGAGCCAGATGAACGAGAGGTTGACCTTCCACGAGCGCGGGCCCACTGGTGGAACAGGGGCCGCAACCCCTCGGCTCGACATCAGCGAGCTCCGGACCGGGAGCGGGATGAGGCAGCAGGAGAAGATCGGGGCACGAAGCGGTAGTGTCCGTCCCGGCCCGGTTCCGCGCACCCGTCGCGGGCGGATGCTCAGAGCAGCGCCGTATCGGCCTCCAAGCCGAGCCGCACCCGGCCGTAGGTCACCAGGTTCCGGTCAGAGAGCATCTGGTGCTGGGTGGCGGTGTGGATATCGCGGAAGCAGCGCTGGAGCTGTGAGCTTTCGAACACAGAGGAGCCGCCGCCAACGGAGTAGGCGAGGTCCGTCGCCTTCGCCGCTTCCGTCGCCGCGTGGGCAGCGGCGAGGCGAAGGCGGGCTTTCTGTTCGAGGCCCGGGCGGTCGCCGCGGTTCACCATCTCCCAGGTCTTCAGGACCTCGTGCATGAGGAAGCCGCGGCCGCCGGCGAGAGCGGCCTCTGCGTTGGCGATGTTCAGCTGGGCGGGGCCGTACTCCGCGACCGTGCCCTTCGCCAGGCTTGCGGGTTTGGAGGCGACGAGGGCGACGGCCTCATCGATGGCGCGGCGGGCGATGCCGAGGCAGACCGCGCCGAGCCCGGCCGCGAGGAGGTTGAAGTTCGGAAAGCGCGAGACCGGGGAATCGACCTGTGCCCAGACTTTACCGACGAGGATCTCTCGCCCTTCCGGGACGTAGGCCTCGCGCACCTGGTAGTCCGTCGAGCCGGTGCCACGCAGCCCAGAGGCGTGCCAGGTATCGAGGAACTGGACCTGCTCCCGTTCGAAGAACATCAGGCGCATCTCGCCGCGTTCGGTGATCACGCCGCCGTTGATCCAGGCGCAGTGTTCGGTGCCGCTGCCCCACATCCAGCGACCATCGACTACCCAGCCGCCATCAGCCGCGCGGCCCTTGCCGTTCGGAGCAAACGCCCCTCCATAGGCGGCGAGCGGGTCTGCGAAAACGCGCTCGACCCATTCGGGTCGGAGGAACCCGGAGAGGGACGATGTCGTCGTCGAGATGTTGACGCACCAGCCGGTCGCGCCGTCGTGGTAGGCGCACTCCTCGATGGCCGCGAGCATTTCGGGGACGGCGACTTCGGGTCCGCCGTAAACGCCGGGCACGGCCATCCGGAAGAGCCCGGTGGGGCGGAGCGCTTCGACGACCGCCGGGGAGAGGCGCCGTTGCTTTTCGTTGGCGTCCGCGTGTTCGCGGAACAGGGGACCAAGGTCGCGGGCGATCTCAACGAAGTTGGGCTGGTCCATGGTGCTTCACTCCTGGCGGGCTCGTTGGGGCCAGTTCAACGCCCAGCGCCGGAAGGAGCAAAGCGGCCTGGTTACTCGAAGATCGAACCGACCAGCAGCGCGAAGCCGTCCACGCTAAACGCGGCGTCGTCGCTGGTTAGCGTGTCGCCCGCCCGGAGCGTAGCGGGGGGCGTACCCGGCCGGTGAACGGTGACGGTGCGCGTACGGGGCCGCACCTCCCACACGCGAAGCGCTCCCGCCGAAAGCCACAGCGCTATCTTCTCGGCCACGTCGCTATCACGGTCGTCAGGCGAGACGACTTCCACGGCGAGGTCGGGCGCTCCCTGGAAGTACTCACCGGGCGGGAGCGGCCCGCTGAGCCGTCCAGCTGAAATGAAACCCACGTCAGGCGCACGTACGGTATCCGGGTCCCGGCTGAGGATGTAGCCACCCTCTCCCGTGACGCGGCCGAGTTGATGATGACCAGCGAACGAGCGCAGCGCAAAACCCAGCTCGAATGACATATACCCATGGTCGGTCTTTGCTGGCGGCATGCAGACGACTCTCCCCCGGACGAGTTCCGTCCTCATCCCCGGTGGGTCGATGGTGCGTGCGAACTCCTCAGCCGTGAGGAGCCTTTCGGCCGTGGGCGAGGTCATGGCCATAGCTTAGCCGATTCGCGCGGTGGGCTGCCGCTGGCCAGCTAAAGCAGCCCACGCTCCTGGAGGGCGCGCTTCATCGTCGCGCCAATTTCGGCCGGGGAATCGCTGACGTAGGCGCCGGCCTCGCGCAGGGCGGCCTTCTTGTTCTCGGCCTTACCGTCTTCGCCGCTAATGATCGCGCCGGCGTGGCCCATCCGCCGACCCGCGGGCGCGGTTGCGCCGGCGATGAAGGCGACGACGGGCTTCTTCACGTACTGCTTGATGTAGGCCGCGGCCTCCTGCTCGGCGCTGCCGCCGATTTCGCCGACCATGACGATCGCGTTCGTATCCGGGTCTTCGTTCAAGAGGCGGACCGCTTCCACCTGGCGCGTGCCGATGATCGGGTCGCCACCGACACCGATGCAGGTGCTCTGGCCGATCCCTTCGGCGGTCAGCTGAGCGACCACTTCGTAAACGAGCGTGCCGGAGCGACTGACCACGCCGACCTTGCCGGGGAGGAAGACGTCGCCGGGCATGATGCCGACGCGTGTCTTCGTCCCCGGGGTGATAACGCCGGGGCAGTTGGGGCCGATGAGGCGGGTGACACCGCCGGTGAGCGCTGCCTTCACCTTCACCATATCGAGCACGGGGATGCCTTCGGTGATGCAGACGACGAGTGGCATCCCCGCCGCGGCCGCTTCGAGGATCGCGTCCGCCGCGCCCGGAGCCGGGACGAAGATGATGCTGACGTTGGCGCCCGTCTCGCGGACGGCGTGATCGACGGTCGTGAAGATGGGCACACCGTCCTGCTGTTCGCCTCCGCGCTTGGGGTGAATGGCGGCGACGACGCTCGTCCCATAGCCGAGGGAGCGGCGCATGTGGTTGGCGCCTTCGGTGCCGATGCCCTGGACGAGCAGGCGGGTGTTCTGGTCTACAAGGACGGCCATGGGGCGCTTCCGGGGGTGCGATTTCCGTGTTCGGCTCGCTGGAGCGCGGGGACGGATGCCCGACGCCTGAGGATACAGGGGAGCCGGGTTAGTGTCCGGGCGTGGCTGCCGATAGTTCCGGAGACTGGCTTGGCGCGTTGACGGCCGCGGGCGCCTGGATCAGGCCTTCGGACGCCGGCCTTCCACCGTCTTCCGCAGCGCCTTCCACTCCGCGCCGCTGATTTTGCGGTAGAGCGCGGGGAAGCCGAGACGTAGCTCCCCGGCGTGGCGGCGGTAGCGCTCCGAGATCCCGCCCATGACCAGGAGTGTCTCAGGGCCGAGCTTTCTGCCTGAGGCAACGGCCATATCCCGCAACATCTCGACGGCGACATCCGCGTCCTGGTGGAGGCCGAGGAGATCCTGCAGGGCGGTGAGGCGCGCGGCGAAATCGGTGGCGGGCTTACCGTAGATGGGCCCTACGAATTCGAGGGCGTAGCGCACTTTCTTGGCTTCGATCCGGAGCATGTGATAGGCCTCGGGCGGGGAGGCGGGCGTGATCGCGTCGCCCAGCCGGCGGAGCCGCCGGTATCGCTTCTCCAGCAGGTCGGGAGCTACCTGGAGGATCGGCTCGCGCCCGATCGTCCAACTCCGCGGTGACCCGCGGCGAAGCAACGAAGCGAACCGCTCGACGAGGATGTCGTAGCGGCGGCTGTTCAGGGCGGCGAGCATCCGCGTCCTGGCCACCTGGCGGCGAGCGTTCAAGAGCGCGCCGACGGCGTCGAGCGCCAACTCCTGGCCGGGGGCGGCCTCCGCGCGCCATTCGGCCATGCGCTCGAGCTGGACATCGAGGTCGCGCACTTCGCCAAGCGCGGCGGCCACCCAGCCCAACTGCTCGCGGAAACGTTCGACACGGGGGCCGAGGAACGGCCGAAAGGCGCTCATGGCCGCGCGAAGGCGGCGCGCCGCGACGCGCATGTCGTGGAGCGCCTCGATATCTTCGCCGAGGCGGGTGCCCGGTTCGTTGGCGAGGAAGACCGCGAACTGCTTGCGCATGATCGCGAAGCCCGTCTTCGCGGCGGTCATCGCATCGTTCACCGAGGCCGGCCCGAGCGTCGTTTCCGTAGGCGCCACGCGCAGCCCGGCCGCGTTGAGGCCGAATTCGAACTTAGAAAGCGTACCCGGCAAGAGCCCTGCCGTGACCACGAACAGCTCCACGAAGCGGCGAGCGCGCTCGACAGCGGCGGCGTCTACCTCGACCTCGACACGGGCGAGATGGGCCCGGCCTTCCGTCACCCAGGTGTCATCCACCGATATCTCGCCGAGCAGCCCTTCGTTGTCTGAAAGGTCGAACGTCCGGCGCTGCTGTTCGAGTGTGAACAGCGGTTCCGGGTGGCGGCGCCCCACGATCAGGCGGATAGCGTTTCCGCACGGGCCGGGTGCCTCCAGGATCGCGCCGAGGGAGTGTGAGTCCAGCCGCTCGGTCAGCTCCCGGCGGCTACGCATGCCGTCGAGCGCACCGGCCATCCCCTTCAGCGTTAGCTCCGCCCCATCCTTTTTCTGGCGGACGCGGCAGGTAAACTTCCCCCGGGAAAGACGCCAGTCGGCGGTGTCGTAGTAGGTATCGAGCTGAGTCTTTTGGCCAGCCGGGACGACGCTGTAGCCCGGCACGTTCGCAACCAGGAGCCAGTCTATGGCGCGAGACGTAGAGGGGGCATCGAACTGCCATTCGACTTCGAGGATGTCGGAGGTTTCGGGCATCTATCCATTCTAAGGGGAGGCCGCGTTCACGGGGCCTTCGACTTCCGCGGTTGGAAGCGCAGCGGGGAAGAGGGTCGCGAGGGGCAGGGTGAAGCCGGGGAGGATGTCTTCGCCGGAAAGCGCGTCGTCCGCTTCCAGGCGCAGGGCGCCCCCGTTGAGGCGGAAGACGTGCGCGGACCGCGTCTCAGGATAGATGACCCAGATCAGGCGTACTCCGGCCTCGAGGTACTCGGCCACCTTCTCTTCGAGGTCGCGAGCGTTGTCGCCCGGAGAGACGACCTCGACGGCGAGGTCCGGGGCGATTTCGATGGTGCCCTCCGGTGCTTCGTCGCCGGCGAACCGCCCATTCAAGAAGACCATGGTGTCGGGCTTGCGCAGATGGTTGGGCCGGCTCGGCCACGCTTTGAACGCTGTGTCCTGCGGGAACACCAAACCGATCGCGTTATGCTCGAGAAACGTCCTGATGTGATGGAACGCCTCGCCTCCTAGCCATGCAGCCTTGCCGCCCATCGGTACCTCCACCGGTTCGCCATCGACTAGCTCGTAGCCATCCCAGTCGGGGCACGAGAGGAACTCTTCTTCGGTCAGACGGATCTTTGTCGCCGTGGCCATCCCTCACCTCGCAGACAGTATAGCCGGTTGCGCAGCCGTACCTCGCCCGCCATGCTACCGGCACGTTCAATTCCCGCCCGCCTGGCGGTCCCCGGAGGACTCTCTCTCATGGTCATGGCCCTCAATGGTATTAAGGTGCTCGACCTTTCCCGGCTCGCGCCGGGTCCTTACTGCTCGATGCTGCTTTCGGACTTCGGCGCGGATGTGACGCTGGTTGAAGCGGTGCCCGGCGCATCCGCGAAGCTCGGCGCGGGGCCGCGCAACACGGAAGGCGCCCAGCGCGCCGCGGCATACAACGCGCTCGGCCGCGGCAAGAAGTCGATCGCGCTCAACCTGAAGGACCCGGCGGCACGGGAGATCTTCTATGAGATGGTGAAGACGGCCGATGTCGTGATGGAGGGTTTCCGGCCGGGCGTGGTGGAGCGCCTGGGCGTGGACTACGCGACCCTGAGCAAGATCAATCCGCGAATCATCACCTGCTCGATCTCCGGTTTCGGGCAGACCGGACCATTCAGCAACGACGTCGGCCACGACATCAACTACATCGCCACGGGCGGAGCGCTCGGCGTCATCGGCTGGCCCGGCCAACCGCCAGCACTACCGATCAACATCATCGCGGACTTCGCGGGCGGCGGGCTGATGGCGGCCTTCGGGATCTGCGTCGCGATCATCGCGCGGGAACGCACCGGCCGTGGCCAGGACGTGGACATGGGCATGAGCGACGGTGTCCTTTCGCTCATGACGTCGGCGTTCACCGGCTTCTTCGGCCAGAACGCCCCCGTCCGGCCCGGGAGCATGCTCCTGAACGGCGCCGCGCCCTTCTACAACGTCTACCAGACGAAGGACGATCGCTGGTTCTCCTTCGGCAGCATTGAAACGCACTTTTACGAGGAGTTCATCAACCTCCTCGGCATCGAAGAGATGCGGACCGAGCAGTTCAACCAGGCGCGTTGGCCGGAGTTCAAGGAGAAGGTCGCGGCTGTCGTAAAAACGCGGACGGCCGACGAATGGACCGAGGCCGTGAAGGGTAAGGATATCTGCGCCGCCACGGTCCTCGAAATGGAGAACGTGGTCACCCATCCCCACAACGTTGCGCGGGGGATGGTGGTCGAAGTCGATTCCCCTATCGGCAAGGTGAAGCAGATCGGCGTTGGGCCGAAGCTGAGCGACACGCCGGGGAAGCCAACGTTCTCGGCGCCAACGGTGGGCCAGCACACGGACGATGTCCTGGGCGGCCTGGGGATGAACGCGGAGAAGATCGCGGCGCTGCGGGCGAGCGGGGCGGTGGGGTAGCGGGGCGCGGACCGAGGTGCTCGCCTAGAGCCAGTTCGCGAGGAACGCAATCATGTTCGTTGTCGTAATGCTCGCTGCTGAAAAGGCCTCAAACGCACGAACTTGCTCGCCGACGCCCATCGTCTGGTTGCTCCGGATCAGTATCCCGGCATGGTCACGGCCAGCGGCCATCCACGAGGCGTGGATTCGCATGAAGTCGCCCTGGTTGGCGGAGTAGAGGATCCGGGACTCTTCCGCGGCGAACGACAGTTGTTCCTCGTCCGCAAGCCCGGTGCGGCCGGCATCAAAGGCAGACAGCGCATCGTGACCAGCGCGCCGAAGGGCGGCGATCACGTCCCCGTCCGATGAGTCCTCGTCCATGAAAAGGCGCAGCACGGTACGCTATCGCTCGCGGGCAAGGGCGGCCAGGTGTTCCTCAAGCTCGGCCGCCAGCTCTGCATCCATGGCAGCCCGGTTGGCGAAGTAGTGAGCCAGGGCCGCGTGAATTCGCGCCAGGTCCAACTGCGGGTAGCGCCTCCGGATGTCCTCGGCGCTCGCGCCCTGGTTGTACAGGATGGCCACCTGGCGCACCGAGGTGCCCGTGCCCGCGAGGCAGGGCCGACCGCCGTTCACCCCGGGCCGTTGCTCGATCAGCGTACCGATTTGCACCGACTTCACGGCTACCATTCGCCAAGCTTACCATCGGCAGCGGCGATGGTGTGTCGTCGATACGTTGTGGGCGGCCCACTTCTGCGGCATACTCTGCCCAGCCCATGACAAATCTTTCCGCATCCCAGGCTCCGCTCCAGGCGCCCGGCACCCTCCTGATCGTCGATGACGACGACATCGTCCGGCTGGTGACCACGCGCATGCTTGAGCGTTCCGGCTTCACGGTCCTCGCCGCCGCCGATGGCGCCGCCGGGGTGGAGATCTACCGTTCGAACGCCGGGGGCATCCGCGCGGTCCTGCTGGATATGACGATGCCGAAGATGGATGGCCGGGACACATTCCTCGCCCTGCGTGCGCTCGATCCGAAGGTGAAGGTCATCCTTGCCAGTGGTTATCCCGAACAGGAAGCGACGGGCCAATTCGCCGAGTCCGGCCTCTCCGGGTTCATTCAGAAGCCGTATACCCCGGACGAGTTGCTCGCCAGCGTCCGCGCCGTCATCGATTCCTGAATCGATCGCGGCCGGAACGCCGGGCGGCTAGGATGTGCCGGTGAAAGCTCTCCGGTTTTATGAGCCCGGCCACGTCGCCATCGTCGCCGTCGCCGATCCGCATGCCGCGCCCGGGGAAGTAATCCTTCGCATCCATGCGACCGGCCTCTGCAACAGCGACGTTCGTGTCTTTCTTGGCGAAAAGAAGGCGGCCGCCGGGGTCATTCCCGGCCATGAGATGTCCGGCGAAGTCGTTGAATCGGCCAATGCGGCGCGGGCGAAAGTGGGCGACGTCGTCTCGGTCTGCCCGATCCTCTGCTGCGGAGTCTGCTCCTTCTGCCGCGACGGGTTCCGCAACCGCTGCCCTTCGCGCCAGACGCTGGGGTACGACATGGATGGCGGCATCGCCGAGTACGTCCGCATCCCCGCGGATATGGTGACGATGGGCCACCTGTTGCCGGTGGACCCGGCCACGCCATCGCACTTGCGGGCGCTGGTCGAACCGTTCGCCTGCGTTCTCAATTCAATGGAGGCGATCGGTGTCCGGCCGGGAGCGCCGCTCGCGATCGTCGGCGGCGGGCCGATGGGCCTGATGCACCTCATCGCCGGACGGGCATACGGAGCGGGGCCGATCCTCGTCGTAGAACCGGATGAGGGGCGGCGCGGAGTCGCCCTCGAACTGGGCGCGGATGCGGCCTGCGCGCCCGAAGCGTCCGCCGCTATCGGCCAGGATCTCACCCATGGCGAGGGCTTCCCCTCCGTGGCGATGGCGGTGGGATTCGCCGAAGCGTTGCCAACGGCACTGGCGCTCTGTCGCCGGCTGGGGAGCATCAACCTCTTCGCCGGCTTTCCCCCAGGTTCGAGCCACGCCCTGGACTTGAACCGGGTTCACTACGACGAAGTACGGGTCCTCGGAACCCAGAACGCCCCATTCCACCTCTACACGCGCTCGGCGGGGATGATCCCGCGACTCCCCGGCCTCGAACGGGTGGTGACGAACCGTTACGCGCTGGACGACGCGGCCACCGCTTACACCGCCCGGCTGGGCAGGGACGGCCTGAAGTCGGCGGTGGTGGTCACCCGCTGACGGCCCTCGGCCAGCGACTCGGGCGAAAATGGATAGAGCCACATGCCATTTCCATTCGCCCGTGCTACAGTCTCCGAAATTCAGCCCCCACCTGGGGCGAGGAGACACCTGTTGGACGTCGCGAACTTCAACGAGATCAAGGAAGAATTCGATAGCCGCGTGCAGCGGATCGTCTGGTGCACTGTGACCACGATCGATGGCAAGGGGCGCCCACGCTCGCGCATGCTTCACCCCATCTGGGAAGGCTCGACCGGCTACATCATGACTGGCCGCGACTCCTTCAAGGCGAAGCACATCGCGAAGCATCCCTTCGTTTCCTGCACGTACTGGGACCCGGAACACAAGCAGGTCTACGCCGAGTGCAAGGCCGAGTGGGTCGACGACCAGGCGGAGAAGCAGCGGATCTGGGACCTCTTCAAGAACACTCCCGGGCCCTACGGCTACGACCCGGCGATGTTCTGGCCCGCCGGCCCGGCCGATGCCGGCTTTGGGGTGCTCAAGCTCATCCCGTGGCGCCTTGAAATCTCGGCGATCGCCGACATGATGACGGGCGCCCCGCCGAAGGTCTGGCGCGGCGACAAGTAACCTCGCGACTATCTGATGGCGGTGACCGGGATACCGAGGTCGGTCTCCAACCAGAGGCGGTCCGCCGTATACACGGTGTCACCACGCAGCGTGCCGAGGGCAAGGCAGGCGCGGTCTCCGAGCGAAAGGCCGAGTTGGCGGGTCAGGGGATAGAGGTCGGCGGCGGCCTCTGCCTGTTCGCGCGTGTACGGGACGATCGCGAGGCCGGCGCCAAGGAGGAGCACCTCGACATCGAGCTTCGCGAGCCCCACTTGTCGAGCACTTCGGTCCAGTTCACGGTCGAGATCACCGCGTCATCCAGCAGAGGCCCGACCACTTCATGCCCGGGCTCTTTGAGCACGTAGGCAATGGCGCCGGATGCGTCAAGAACGCTGACCATCGCCTTCGGCTTCTTCGCGGGCGAGTTTCGCCCGACGGCTGGCCGAGCTTGTCCCAGACCCGATCGCGCAGCGCTGCCGGCGTCGCGATCTCCAGGTAATCGTCGTGAAGAATCACGGCAACGGTGGCTCCCGGGTTTTCGCCCGGGCCTTCTTCCGTTTACAGCCTCCCGGCCCGGGCCTAGGATGACGCCCACCGCCCAGGAGACCGCCATGGCCACCTATCTCCTTCTCAGCACACTGACCGATGAGGGCCGCAAGACCCTGAAGGAGCGCCCGGAACGGCTCCAGGAGGTGAATAAGGAGATCGAGACGATGGGCGGCCGCGTCGTCGCGCAGTACGCGACACTCGGCATGTTCGATTTCGTCAACGTTGTTGAGGCGGCGAGCAACGAGGTGATCGCCCGGATCTCCGTGGAACTCGGAGCGCGGGGCACGGTCAGCATCACCACCCTCCCGGCGATGAGCGTGCAAACCCTGACGGACATGCTCCGCGCGAGCTCGAGCGGCTAACCGTGGGCACCTACATCGTCCTCACGAAGTTCAACCGACACGGCCTCCGAATGCTCAAGCACGAGCCGGAGCGGCTGGCCGCCGTCGAACGTGAAATCGCTGCGATGGACGGCAAAGTCCTGCAGCAGTGGGCAATCCTCGGGCCGTACGACCTCTTTTCGATCATCTCAGCGCCGGATAACGCCGCCATCCATCGAATGGCGATCGACCAGAGCGGCCACGGCCGCGCCCGCTTCACCGTCCTCCCGGCTATGGACCTGCCGCTGTTCGTCCGCCTCCTCGGGCAGACGACGGAGACGAGCGGTCCGCACCACTGGCAGATCCGGTGGCCGGCCCAGGTCGCCCGCCGGTTCCTGCGGCGGCGGACGATCACGAATCCAGTGCAGGCCGCGTGTGACCCGCTCACGATCGTGGGAAAGGAGCGGCTGGATGGCTTCAAGGGCCCGGCGATCTTTATCGCCAACCACAGCAGTCACCTCGACGCGCTCGTCCTCCACGCCTCGCTGCCGGAGCGATTCCGCCGGCGCCTCGCCTTCGGGAGCGCGGCTGACCGCTTCTTTGTGAAGGGCCGGAAGGAGATCACGAAGCAGGGGTGGTACAACTCGCTCGCCCTCAATTGCTTCCCGATCAAGCGCGGCGGGGGGAGTGCCTCGCTGGATTACGCCAAGTGGCTGCTGGACCACGGCTGGTCCGTGATGATCTTTCCCGAGGGGACCCGCTCCGGGGCGGGCAAACTGGGCAAGTTTCGTCACGGCGTCTCGCTCCTCGCCCTCGAAAAGGGAGTGCCCGTGGTGCCGGTGTACATGAGCGGGCTCAGCGTGCTGCGGCCGAAGGGATCCATCGTCGCGGGACGCGGCCCGGCAGCGACAGCCATCGGCTCGCCCATTCACTTCGCGACCGGGACAGAAGTCAGTGAAGCCACCTCCGCGATGTACCGCGCGATGGAGGCGCTCCGGCTCTCGTTGCAGCCGGCACGCCCGCATCCCCCCACGGCCCAGGCCGGCCAGGGCGTTGAAGGCGGCGCGCCCAGGCCCGCCTGACCGCACAAGGCGCGAACAACCGGGAGCCGAGCGGGTTGCGGCCGGTGGCCGTTGGCGTAGGCTCCCACCACAACCAAGGAGTACACGATATGGACCTGGGCTTAAACGGCGCGAAGGCGATCATCACCGGGGGAAGCCGTGGCATCGGCTTCTATGTGGCGAAGAATCTGCGGGCGGAAGGCGCATCCGTCGCGATCTGCGGGCGGGACGCGGCCAGCCTGGCGAGCGCGGCCGAGGAACTCCAGGCGATCGGGCCGGGCCAGGTCTTCACCCAGGTGGCGGATATCCAGGATGGGGAGGCCGTACGCGGCTTCGCCCGGGCGGCGGTCGAAGCGCTTGGCGGGCTCGATGTCTTCGTCCACAACGCCAGCGGCTTCAGCGGCCCCGGCGACGAAGCGTGGCAGAAGTCCTGGGATATCGACGTGATGGCAGCGGTGCGGACCATCGAAGTCGTCCAGCCCGCCCTCGAAGCGAGCGGCAAAGGCGCCGTCCTCTTCGTTGGCTCGACGGCGAGCGTCCAGTACTTCGGGCGCGGCGTCTCATCATATGGGCCGGTGAAGGCCGCACAGCGCGTCCTCGCCAACGAGATGGGGCAGTCGCTCGGGCGCAAGGGGATTCGCGTGAACGCCCTTTCGCCCGGCGCGACCTGGTTCCCGGGCGGCAGCTGGGACCGCGTGAAGCAGGCCCAGCCAGAGATGTACGCCGGCGTCGAAAAGAGCATCCCCTTCCGCCGCCTCGGCACCGGCGAAGAGGTCGCGCGGGTGATCACCTTCCTCGTCAGCCCGGCCGCCAGCTGGGTGAACGGGACGCATGTCATCGTCGATGGCGGGCAGCACATCGGGGTGGCGTAGGCCGGCTATTGAAACGCAAAGAGGCAAAGGACGGAATGGCGGACTGAGGAGGCTCAATCCCGCACCCAGAATCCTTCGTCCGTTTGATCGTTTGCGTTTCCCCCACTCACGCGCCGCGGAAGACCACCCGGCCGACGACGTAACAAACGAGCGCGCCGAGGATGCTCAGGATGGCGAAGCTGACGATCGCCCCGATCACCGTCGGGATCACGGCTTCCTCGGAGAGCACGCCGATCCAGATGGCGCTCTCCAGCCCCGCGACCACGCAGCCCGTGAGCCCGATGGGGACGTACGATTCGCTGTTCCCTCCGGCGAGCATGAGCGCCACCCCGGCCGGGGCGAGGAGGTAGACCGGGATCGCGACCATCTGGGGGAGGAACATCAACGCCACCAGGCAGATCGCGCCGACCCCGGCCCCGGCCCAGAGCAATCGCGAGACGTTGGGAGGGGAATCCATCGCCTTACAGGGTAACGCGCCTTTCCCATCCGGCTATTGGCCGATGCGCAAACCGTGGATGGGTGCGAAGGTTGGCTCATGGGATACAAGCCGTTGACCGCCGAGGCCCTGGCGCCCGAACCGATCACGATGCCGCCGGCCGGCCGCCTACTCCTCGCGCGGCGGGCCGTTGTCACATCGGCGGCACTGGCGCGCGAGCTCGCGCCATACGCTCTCGGCCGGATCACGCGGTCACGGAAGCCGACGCTCGCCCGGGCCCTTCGCAAGACCTTCGAACGGCTCGGCCCGACCTACGTGAAGTTCGGCCAGGCGGTCGCCTCCTCGCCGGCCGTCGTCCCCGAGGCTATCTCCGATGAGTTCCGTAGCTGCCTGGACCAGGGGCCGCCTGTGCCCTGGCCGCAGGTGAGGAGAATCGTCGAAGCCGGGCTGGGACGGCCGATCGCCGAGGTGTTCAGCGAGTTCGAGCACCGTCCCGTCGCCTCCGCCTCCATCGCCGTCGTCCACCGGGCGCGGCTGCTGGATGGCACAGATGTAGCGGTGAAGGTCCTTCGCCCGCGCATCGCCGAGGTGGTAGCCGCCGACCTCGACCTGATGGACCCGGCCTTCCGGCTGGTCGCCCGGCAGGGGTTCGGCGAAGCCGGGAACGCTGTCGCATACGTCGTCGGGCTCCGCCAGCAGATCGCCGAAGAGCTGAACCTGCTGAACGAAGTGCGGACGATGGCCTACTTCCGGGCGCTGTTCGAACGGTTCGAGCTCGACCTGCTCGTCATCCCGCGCGTGTACGAAGAGTTCTGCAGCGAACAGGTGCTCGTGATGGAGTACATCGACGGCGGACCGATCGATGACCTCGCGCGGGCCGAAGAGTACGGCGTGAACCCCGCTCCGCTCGTCCGCGCGCTCCTCCGCGCCTGGCTGCTGACGGCCCTCGGGCCGGGGGCCTTCCACGCGGACATCCACGCAGGCAACCTCTTCCTGATGAAGGACGGCCGCCTGGCGATGCTCGACTGGGGCGTGGTCGCACGGCTCGACCCGGAGACGCAGGACCTCTTCCGGGCGCTGGTCGAAGCCGCTATTGGGCGGGAGGAGGCGTGGGACCGGGTGACGGACCACATCATCCGCTCGCAGGGCGTCCTCCTCCAGGACGGCTTCGGCCTGAGCCGTGAGGACTCGCGGGCGCTCGTCCGGATGTACATGGAGCCGACGCTGACGAAGCCGCTGAAAGAGGTGAGCATGGCGGCGATCTTCATGAGCCCGGAGAAGGCCCGCGCCACCAACCTGGGGGAGCCAGTGCCGGTGCGGACCTGGCGCGAGCGGTGGACACTCAATCGCACGGTCGCGCGGGCGGTGCGCAAGGCGATGGACTCGGGCCACTATGAACACCCGACGCAGCGCCAGATCTTCCTGGCGGGCAAGCAGCTCCTCTACCTGGAGCGGTACGGGCGGATGTACACGCCGGACGAATCGATCATGGGGGACCACGAGTTCCTGGAGCGAGTGCTTGCGGGGTAGGCTGCGCGGGATAGCGGTATACTCGGAATCCAGACGGGGAGGATTGCCCTGCTAATCGCTCTCTCTTCCACTGGAACGTCGTTCGCCACACGGGAGCGCGCGCGGGCGATCGCACACGAGTCCGCCGGCTGCGACCCTCGGCCGATCGTGCTGGACCTCAGCGGCGTGATGGTCAGCCCGGGCTTCCTGGCGGAGTTACTCCTGGCACTCGCCGCTTCCAACCACGTCGAAGTCACGGGCGACCTCGAGTCTGAGTTCAACCTCGAAGTGGCACGAAAGCTCGTGGGCCAGCTTGATCTTGCCGATTCGGTCTCGGTGAAGGAGCGCATCCCGGCGTAGGGTCACTGCCTCGCGCTGAAACGCTGAACGGTTGGCCAGCGCCCTTCACCTTCACGTGTGCGTTAGGGTGTGTTACCGTTAACCTCCCTGGGGAGGGGAACCCTTGCGCCATCTGCTTCGTCTCAAGCCGTATCTCCGGCAGTACCGCGGCCAACTCACCCTGGCCTTCGTCACGGTGCTGCTTTCCGGCGCGTTCGTCATGATCAGCCCGCTGCTTGTGCGCTATGCCATCAACTTCGGGCTGGACCCACAGCGTGACCCCGTCACGGACAAACTGACGGGCATTAAGGGCGATCAGGCGCTCCTCATCTTCGGCGCGCTCGGGATCGTCGTCTTCGCTATCGGCCGGGGCCTGGCCCAGTTCGGCCAGCAGTACCTCGGCGAGTCGATCGGCCAAAAGCTCGCGTACGACATCCGGAACCGGATCTACGAAAACCTCCAGCGGCTGAGTTACGCCTACCACGACACGGTGCAGACCGGCCAGATTATGTCGCGAGTGACCCAAGATGTCGAAGGCATCCGGATGTTCATCGCGATGGGCTTCATCCGCCTCGCCTACATCGGCCTCATCCTCCTGATCTCCGTGATCGGCATGTTCATCATCAGCTGGGAGCTGGCCGCGGTGAGCGTTGTGACTATCCCGATCATGGCCATCGCGTCGTTCATGATGGCCCGCCGGGTGCGCCCACTCTGGCTCCAGATCCAGCAGAACCAGGCGGAGATGACGCAGGTCGCCGAAGAGGGCCTTTCCGGCATTCGCGTCGTCAAGGCGTTCGCCCAGGAAGACTTCGAAAGCGAAAAGTTCCGGACGGCCAGCCGCAAGCAGGCCGACCTCAGTTATCGCGCCTCTGTCATCCAGGGGAAGTTCGGCCCGTTCATGATGGGCCTCGGCAACGTCCAGATCGCGGCCACCGTCGGCTTCGGCGCCTGGCTTATCTCACAGGGCAACCTGGCGGCGGCCGACCTGCTGACCTTCACCCTTTGGCTCGGCCTGCTCCAGCTTCCCGTGCGGACCGTCGGGTTCTCGGTCACCTTCATCGCCCGCGCGGCTACGTCGTGCGAGCGGATCTTCGAACTGATCGACGCCCAATCGGCGGTCCAGGAGAAGCCGGGGGCGCAGGCACTGGAGGCTGTCACCGGCCACGTTCGCTTCGAAAACGTGGGCTTCGGGTACGACAAGCTCAGCGCCGTCCTCGCCGGGGTGGATATCGATGCCAAGCCCGGCCAGGTCATCGCTCTCCTCGGCCCGACGGGGAGCGGGAAGTCAACCGTCGTCAACCTCATCCCCCGCTTTTACGATGTGACGGAGGGCCGCATCACGATCGATGGCCACGACGTTCGCGACGTCACGATCGAGTCCGTCCGCAAGAACATCGGCATCGTCCAGCAGGACCTCTTCCTCTTCATCGGCACCATCCGTGAGAACATCGCTTATGGCCGGCCGGATGCGACGCTGGAGGAGATCGAACGCGCGGCGAAGGCGGCACGGATCCACGACTTCATCGTCAGCCTGCCCTATGGGTACGAAGAGTGGGTGGGCGAACGCGGCGTCACGCTCTCTGGCGGTCAGAAGCAGCGGATCGCCATCGCCCGGACGTTGCTGCTCGACCCGAAGATACTGATCTTCGACGATTCGACGGCAAGCGTGGATTCGCAGACCGAGTACCTCATTCAACAGGCGCTTCAGGAGCTGATGTCGGGCCGGACGACGTTCGTCATCGCCCAGCGGTTACGCACCGTGATGCGCGCCGACGAGATCATCGTGCTGGACCGTGGCAAGGTGGTGCAGCGCGGCAAACACAGCGAGCTGCTCGCGCAGGATGGCCTCTACCGCCGGATCTACGACCTGGAGCTGAAGGACCAGGAAGACGCGCTCGGCCACCTCGCGCCGGAGACTGCATCGGCAGTACCGGCCGCGGCGGCCAGCCGCCGCAACGGCGCAGGGGAGAGCACGAACGGGCACGCCGAGAGCGCAGCGGCCCGCCCACAACCTGCCAGCGCACCCGGTGGAGGTGCAGCGTGAGGACGCATTCACCTTTCGCCTTGAGCCTCGCGCCAGCGACCGAAGGGAGCCTTTAGATGGGAATGTGGGGTGGTGGAGCAGGCGCTGGCGGTTGGAGCCAGGGCATCGGCGGGCAGGCCATGGGGCCCCGCCAGAACCGTGGAGCGGACGGTTGGGACGACGATTACCTCGGCAAGGTCTACGACGCCAAGGTAATCCGCCGGCTGATCCCGTACCTCAAGGAGTACCGCGGCTCCGCGATCCTGGCGTTCTCCGCGATGGTGGTAACAGCGCTCACCAACTTCCTGCAGCCTCTGCTCATCGGCTTCGCCGTGAAGGCCGGGGTGGAGCACAACGGCGAACAGGCCGCGTGGCTCTGCGGTGCCATGGTGGCGATGGCGCTGGTCGGTATGGGGGCGCAGTTCGTCCAGCAGCTGGCCACGGCCTACTTGGGCAACCGCCTGCTGCTGAAGCTGCGGACCGAGATGTACGAACACATGCAGAGCCTCTCGCTCGACTTCTACGACGAAATGGAAGTCGGCCGGATGATCTCGCGGCTGACGAGCGATGTAACGGTCATGCAGGAGTTGCTCACGAGCGGCTCGCTCACCTTCGCCGCCGACTTCGTCGGGCTGGCGGTAGTCATCGCCGTCCTCCTCCTCGTCGATTGGCAGCTTGCCCTCGTCACCTTCGCGATCGTGCCGCCGCTGGTACTGGTCATGGCCTGGTGGTCGAAGCACGCACGCAAGGCGTTCGTAGAGGTCCGCGTCAAAGTCAGCCAGATGTACGGCACCCTGGCCGAAAACGTGAACGGCGTCCGCGCCGTCCAATCCATGTCCCGCGAGGGTGAAAACGCGAAGCGGTTCGATGCCCTGAACCAGGACAATCGCAACGCGAACATCTGGGCGGGCATGTTGAGCGCGGCGATCATGCCCGTCATCGAACTCGCCGTCGCCATCGCCACCGCTGGCGTGATCATCATCGGCGGTTTGCGGGCGCTCAACGCCGGCACTGTGGATGTCGCGACCCTCTTCCTCGTCCTCACCTCCTTCACCCTTTACGTAGGGCGCTTCTTCGACCCGATCCGAGACCTTGTCCTCCAATACACCATGGTCCAGCGGGCGATGGCCGGCGGCGAGCGAATCTTTGAGGTGCTCGACACAAAGCCCCGCATCACGGACAAGCCGGACGCAGTTGAGCTGGAAACGGTCGCGGGCCGGGTAGACTTCGACAACGTCGAATTCCACTACATCGAGGGTATCCCGATCCTTCGCGGGATCGACCTCCACGTGCAGCCGGGCGAGACGATCGCCTTCGTAGGGCACACGGCCGCGGGCAAGACGACGAACACCTCGCTCGTGAGCCG
>CAZQCR010000025.1:0-20857 GCA_964591745.1 uncultured Anaerolineaceae bacterium | reverse complement strand
CACCCAACACTCGTCCGCAAGGAGGCACTGTCCCAGAGGTCATGAACCAATACACGCGCTTGCTCCCCGCCGCCCGCTCCTGTATGAACGGCACGTACACCACCATGGAGTGAAAGCATGTCCTTCTTCGAACTGCGCCAGTACACGGCCACCGCAGGCAATCGCGCCGCCCTCGTCAAGATGATGGAGGAAGAGGTCATCCCGATGCAGACGGCCGCCGGCATGGTCATCCTCGGGAGCTTCATCTCTGAAGAGGACGAGAACACCTACGTCTGGATTCGCCGCTTCAAGACCGAGGCCGAGCGGGCGAAGCTCTACAAGAAGGTCTATGAAAGCGCCCACTGGAAGGAAGACATCGGCCCGCGGATCTTGCCGCTGATCGACGTCTCGGCGATCAACGTGAAGCGCATCCTCGCCACCGGCCGCTCGCCGATTCAGTAGGGAGAGAGGTGGGGGAGTCTGCGATGCGCGGCTGGGTCTACTGTGTGGAGCAGCCCGTGGCCCCGGTGGGCCACGACGACCCGGATCGGATGCTCCTCGAACCTTTAGCACTCGGTTTGCTACACTGCTAAGCCTATGGCCACTACCCAGCGCGACTTCTACGAGGTTCTCGGCGTCGCCCGAACCGCCACCGCCGACGAGCTGAAGAAGGCGTACCGCAAGCTCGCCATGGAGTTTCACCCGGACCGCAACGATTCGGCGGACGCGGGCGAAAAGTTCAAGGAAGCAACCCGCGCCTACGAGGTGCTCTCGGACGCTGAGATTCGCGCCCGCTATGACCGCTTCGGACATGCCGGCGTCGAAGGCGCTGGCGCCAGCCAGGGTGGCGACGGTTTCCAGGGCTTCGAAGGCTTCGGCGACATCTTCGATGCCTTCTTCGGCGGCGCGGCCCGTGGTGGCGGCCGCCGCCGGCGTGGCCCAGCCCGTGGCGCGGACCTTCGCTACAACCTTCGGATCACCTTCGAAGAGGCCGTGTTCGGCGCTGAGAAGGATGTCGAATTCTCCCGTTCCGAACGCTGTGACCGCTGCACCGGCCAGGGTACGGAGCCCGGGACGGAGCTGATCTCCTGTCCCGACTGCAACGGCGCTGGCGAGATTCGCCGCGCTCAGCAGAGCATCTTCGGCCAGTTCGTCAACGTCGCCACCTGCGGCCGTTGCCAGGGCGAAGGCCGTGTCGTCCAGTCTCCCTGCTCGCAGTGCAAGGGCGCTGGCCGCGAGAAGAAAGCCCGCAAGATCTCCGTCAAGATCCCCGCCGGCGTCGATGATGGCGCCCAGATCCGCCTGACGGGTGAAGGCGAAGCAGGCCCTCGCGGCGGTGACTACGGTAACCTCTACGTCGTCCTCGCCGTCGCCGAACACGCCCGCTTCGAGCGCGTGGAGGACCACATCCTCCTCGAACTCCCGGTGAACATCGCCCAGGCTGCCCTTGGCGCCCGCGTCACCATCCCCACGCTCGATGGCGACACCGAGTTCGAGGTCCCGGCCGGGACGCAGACGGGCGACGACTTCGTCCTCCGTGGCAAGGGCGTCCCCCATCTTCGCGGCGCGGGCCGCGGCGATATGGTCGTCCGCGCCAACGTCGTCGTCCCGGAAGACCTGAACGACGAACAGCGAGACCTCCTCGAGAAGCTCGCCGAAACCATGGGCACACCGGTGCTGCCGAAGAAGGACAAGGGTCTCTTCGGGCGGATCAAGGACGCGGTCGCGGGGTAGGGCGGCGGGGGTGGCGGTCGCAAAGGTACGGACCTTACGGTGCACGTACGGAGTAACGATGGCGCGGACGCTGACGACTACACACCGGCGCGTCCGACGCAAACCGAGGCTCCCGGAGTGCTATCCCGCTTGTTTGCGATGGACGAGTCTAACTCGTAGAGTAGCAGCCCCTGTACTTGGCGTGTTCAGGTACGGGGCCGCGAAAGTGGGTCAGCCTTGCCGGACGAATTTGTGACGTTCAAACTGGGCGGAGCGATCAGCCTCTCCGGCTTCGGTAAAGCGCTCAGCAAATTTAGCGAGCTGGCCGACGCCCTGTCCCAAGAGATTGCCCCGGGCGAGTCGTTCGAATGGATCATCGAGGATCTGCAGGGCGGAAGCGCGCTCGCGTCTTTCAGCACCCGCACCGAGCGGCCCGAGTTCGGGGCCGAGGTGCGCCTCGGGTTCAACACCGCGCTCGATGCCGCCAGAAACAGCAGAGTGATTCCGTTTGGGCCGCGAGTGACCCGTGCAACGCGCGACATAGTATCCCTGGTAGGAGACCAGAGCGAGTATCTAGAAGTAGCAACGGACTACGGGGAGATCGCCATACAGGCTCCGGTATTGTTCGCTTCCTATCAGCGTTCTACAGTTACTTCGTTCGGGCTTGTGAACGGAGAGGTAGACCAGCTGATTCGTTCCAAGTCGCGATTCGTCATTTTCGCCGAACCCGATCGTCGGCCCGTGTCTTGCTACCTGCTAGACCGATCTGATGTTGACGATTTCATGCACAAGATATACGGACATCACGTTCGTCTTTCAGGGCATGTGGAGCGAGACCGCAAGAGTGGTCGTCTCGTGAAGGTAAATAATGTCGATCCGCGTGACGTGACGATAGTCTCCGGAGTGAAACCAGATTTTGAGCGTGCACTCGGAGCCATCAAGATTCCCGAAGATTACCCGCCCCCAGAAGAGCGCCGGGCGTTGTGGGATGACTAGTGACTAGCCGAGGAGCGACCGAACTTGTTTACTGGGACGCCTGTGTCATACAGTCGTATATCGAGAAGTACCCAAATCGTTGGCCGATATTGCGTGATCTTCTACGAGCGAGCGACGATCCGGGCCAACCTCTACGGATAGTGACGTCTACTTGGAGTGTGGCGGAGGTAGCCTATCTTGGAGAGTTGGAGTCAATCAGGCAGTTGCCAGAGGCATATCAGGCGATTCAGGATTTCTGGAATTCAGGCGTAATTCGGTTTATCGAACTCCACGAACTGGTGGCCGCGACAGCGAGGGACATTGTTCGGCGGTCGCATTTCGAGAACTGGACGGTCAAGCCTAAGGATGCGGTCCATCTGGCATCTGCTCTCAGTCTCGGGGTGACTGAATTCCACACCTACGACGGTAAGTTTGCTGAGCGCATTCGCAATCACTACGGGTTGCGTGCCGGCGAGCCGTCGACGCTCTTGGTGAGGAGCGGCGCCTTGCGGGCAGTTGAAGGCGTCGAGCAAGGCGTACTCGGTTTGGCGAATGCAGGTAGTTCTTCGGCGGCGTCCGGGTCAGCGCCGCTGTCGAGTTCCCTCGCTGCGACCGACGGGACCGCTGAATCAGCTGCTCCTGCGTCTCCCGCCCAAACGCCGCATGCCTAAGGCCCTTGCCCGAAACTCGCATCAACCGGCTCCAGTACAGCCTCCAGGTCAGACTCGCGGATGCGCAGGGCGCGTTGACCCGCGAGCTTCCGGGCCGGGAGCTTTCCGTTCCTGATCCAGATCCGCACCGTCTGCACGTGCACCCCGAGGTACTCCGCGACCTCTTCCGGGGTGTAGAGCCGCTCCGCCGGGGTGCGGCGTGACACCTCGGCCGCCTCCAGCGGTCCGGCCGAGCCGCTCTCGATGGCAGGGGAAGCGTTCTTCGCCGGGGCCGCTTCGGGAACGACGGGCTCGCCCCGCGCAAACCGCTCCACGGCCTCCGGCGCCACGCCGAGTTCGCCGAAGATGCTGGCCGGCAGCCCCTCATCCGTGCGCATGAAGGCGAGGAGCCAGTGCAGTTCGTCCACGTGGCGTCGGCCACTCCGCGTCAGCTCCTGGGCGAGCCTCCCGTAGAAGCGATTGGCGGATTCGTCCTGCGGGCCCGGCGCTTCACCGTCTGCCACACGCTTGTAGCTGCGCTCGAAGCGCTCCTCAACCTCCCTGCAATCGATGCTGACCGGTCCGTAGCTGAAGCGGCCGAAGCGGCTGTGGAGCGTGAGGAAGCAGTAGAACAGGAAGTCGGCCGAGACACGGTCGAGGTCGGGGTAGAGCCTCCGGATCAGCTGTACCTGGCGCGACATCGCCTGGAGTACAGGCCCGGGCGCACGGGGGTCGGCGAGGGTGTCGTCGTTCGCCGGTGCCTGCTCATCCATTGGCTGGCAGTCTCCCACATATCTCTGCATAGCGCCAGATCGTGTTGACTACTCTCGAACTCACCAACGTGGACCATGCCCGGCCCCCGAACGGAACGTATTCCGCTTCGCCCTTTAACCCGCCTCGAACTCCAGCAGGCACCAATCGCGCTCGACTGAGACGCGGCGGTGGCTGAAGCGCTCGGCGCGCATCGCTTCCACCACCCGCCCGGCGTCCGCCGCGAGGATGCCGCTGAGGAGGAGCGTCCCGCCTGGCGCAACCGCCTCGCCGAAGACCGGGGCCAGGCCGATGTTCGCGTCGGTGCTGATGTTCGCCACGACAAGGTCGTGACGCCCGGCTGTCGCCCCGTCGAGCGTGCCCGCTCGCACCTGGATGACCCCGGCGAACCCGTTCGCGGTGATGTTCGCGACGGCCACCTCGGCCGCGATCGGGTCGATGTCGATCCCCTCGACGTGGCTCGCCCCCAGGAGGGCGGCCGCGATCGAAAGCACTCCCGAGCCGGTCCCGACATCGAGGACCCGCATCCCCGGCGTGACCGTCTGCTCAAGGGCGGCGAGGCAGAGCCGCGTCGTCTCGTGATGGCCCGTGCCGAAGGCCTGGCCGGGGTCGAGACGGATGGCGAGCTGGCCCGGCTCCGCTTCGTGTTCGATCCAGGTGGGCACGATGACGACCCGGCCGCCGTAGTCCACCACGCCGAAGAACTCGCGCCACGAGACGGCCCAGTCCTGCTCGTAGAGCGGCTTCGCGGTCAGTTCGACCGCCGGGAAGGCCGCGTGCATCCGTTCGCGCAGCTGTTCCGTGAGGATCGCCCCCAGCTCGCTCGCGGGCAGGTAGACGCGCACCTGGACGGCCTCGCCCGCGCGCACCCGGAAGCCCTTCTCCGGGCCCAGGATATCGACCGGCTCCTCGAGCGTGACGCCCCCCGGGGCCGCCTCGCGCATGATCTCCGCGACCGCCTCAGCGTCGGCCGGCGGCGCGCTGGCCGTAATTTCGAACCAGAGCATCGCTACGGCCTCACTCGCCACGACCGAACCTGGTGTCCTGGCGATGAACCTGGTCAGCCACGGATCACCCCACTGACGCGCGTCGGCGTCACGCGGAGGATGACCCGGCCCTGCTCCTTCATCCACTGTTCAAGGTTCTCCGGCTCTTTGTAGCCCGTCGCTGCGATGTTAGCGAAGACCGTCCGCGTCGCCTCGGCGATGTTCGTGTCCTCTACCGCGCACGTCCCTTCGACGCTGACGAAGTTGAACGGCTCGCTGTTGCTGATCACGCAGATGGTGATCCGCGGGTCGCGTCGCAGTGTCTTCGCCTTCAGGCGGTGGCCCTGCGTGCTGATCACGAGTTGGTCACCCTCGCGGGCGTAGGCGTTGATCGAGCTGGAGGCGGTCCCATCCTTCCGCAGGGTGGTGACGACGCACCAGCGATGGTCGCTGACGAAGCGGTCGAACTGTTCAGTGCCGATCATTGGGTTTCCTTTCGGGGCGGTTGTGGGTGCGAACTGTAGCAGCCGGGCGGGAGGGTGGCGCGGCTGGCGGGTTCCGGGGGTAGGCGACCCCGGTGGGTCGCGGCTACTATTGAGGTCGAGGTGACGCGTGATCCGGTGGCTGCTCGCATCGCTCTTCGTCTGCACGCTCGGGCTGCTGGCAGCCTGTGGCGATTCCGCTGAGCCGCCAGCGCCCTCCACCGGTGGGCCGGCGACCGTGACGACCACGCCGCCGCTCGAGAGCGCGACCAGCCCCTCGGCGCCGCCTCCCCCGACGGCGACGCCCGCGCCGTCCTCGGCCGCCTCACCCTCGCCATCCCTTTCGGCGACCGCGACCGCTACTCGGAGTTCGCCAACGCCGGGCATTACGCCCGCGGCCACGCCGGACCCGACCGCCAGCCCGCCCGCCCAGTCGAACGCGGACCCCGTCCTCGCCGCCTACATCGCGGTCGCCACCGCCGACCTCGCCGCGCGGCTGGCGATTCCGCTGTCTGCCATCACCGTTGTTGAGGCGGCCTTCATCACCTGGAACGACAGCAGTTTGGGCTGTCCGAAGCCGGGGATGGTCTACGCGCAGTCACTCCAGGCGGGCGCTCTCGTCCGGCTCGAAGCTGGCGGCCGGACGTACCCGTACCACGTCGGCCCCGACGGCCTGCCCTTCCTCTGCGAATCCAGGATCAGCTGACCGCGCGCTGAGTTATCATCTGGCACACTTCCCCGAACGAGGCGCGGTATGGCGACGATCAAGCATCACATGGTCCAAACGAACGGCATTCAGATGCACGTGGCAGAGGCGGGCGAGGGCGTGCCCGTCGTCATGATTCACGGCTTTCCCGAGCTCTGGTATTCGTGGCGCCACCAGCTCAGCTTCCTCGCCGACAACGGCTTCCGCGCCATCGCGCCGGATATGCGCGGCTACGGCGAAACCGACCGTACGGGTGACCCGCGCGACTACCGCACGAGTAACATCTGCGCCGATATCGCCGGCCTCCTCGACGCGCTCGAGATCGAACGAGCGGTCATCGTCGGGCACGATTGGGGTGGCTATCACATCTGGCAGTTCGGGCTGCGTTACCCGGAGCGCACGGAGCGCCTCATCGGCCTGAACACGCCCTACAGCGGCCCGCCCGCGCCCCTGCCAACGACGCAGCTCCTCCACCTGGCCTTTGGCGAAGGCGATCGGGGCTACTACATCCTCTACTTCCAGGAGCCGGGCCAGGCCGAGGCCGAACTCGAAGCGAACCCGCGCGCCTTCCTTCGTGACATCTTCCACCGCGCTTCCCACGCCCAGAACCTCTGGACCTTCGGCACCGTGGGTGGCGACGGCAGCGGCGTCACGAAGAACCTGGCGCCCGGCGGCTGCGTGCTCACGGAAGACGAGCTCGACGTCTACGTGAAGTCGTTCGAACGGACGGGCTTCACCGGCGGCCTGAACTGGTACCGCGCCATCGACTACACCTGGGAGGACACGCGAGCGCTCTCCAGCTACACCATTCCGATCAAGTCGCTGATGATCACGGCCGAAAACGACCTGATCCTCAAGCCCGAACAGGCCGAGCCGATGCGCCAGTGGATCCCGGACCTGCGTATCGAGCCGATTCTGAACTGCGCTCACTGGACCCAGCAGGAGCACCCGGACCAGGTAAACGCGCTGATGCTCGACTTCCTCAAGGATCTCCGGCGCTGAGGGGGGGCCTGGCCTCGTGCCGTTCGCGCTGTTTACGGGGAAGCGCCAGGCGACCTGCGCCCCCCGGCACGTGCGTTATCGAAGCGTGAGCAGCTCGGCTGAGGATGCGCCGCAGGAGTCGGCGCCCGGTTCCGTCGGGCAGCAGAGATCAGTGCAAAAGGCCGCCAGCCAGCGCAGCACGTCCGGCTCGAGGCAGTAGCAGGCGTCCCCCTCGATGCTGCCGCGTACGATCCCGGCTTCCTTTAACACTTTCAGGTGCTGCGAAACGGTCGACTGGGCGAGGGGGAGGGCGCCCACGAGTTCGCTGGTCATGCAGACGTTGCGGCGCGCCAGTTCGCTGACGATGCGGAGGCGGGCGGGATTGCCGAGGGCACGGAAGACCTCGGCCGCTCGTTCCTCGTCTTTGCTCAGGGTTTCGATGTTTTTCATGAAAGTGCTTGACTCCTCGTTCACTGTATCGTAATTTTGCGATGCAAGCGCAATCGTAAAAATACGATGGCAGGAAAGGACCACCCCCCATGACCACCCGAACATCCGACGAGATCCGCGAATCTGTGTCGAAAGCCTACGCCGACCGTGTCCGGCCCGTCCTCCTGAAGGACGCCGAGGCCACCGGCGCCGCCTGTTGCGGCCCCGATTGCTGCGAGACGAGCGCCACCACCGAAACCATCGATCTCATCGACATTACGCCGGCGGCCAGCGAAGCCGCCTGTTGCGAGACGGAGAGCGTGACCGACGTCCAGATTAAGCAGATCGCCGGGCTCTACGCCCAGTCCGATATCGCGGACCTGCCGGCGACGGTGACCGACGTCTCTTTCGGCTGCGGCAACCCGACCGCGATCGCCGCCCTGCAGCCCGGTGAAACCGTCCTCGACCTCGGTTCCGGCGGTGGCATCGATTGCTTCCTCGCCGCGAAGATGGTCGGCCCCACCGGCCAGGTCTACGGTGTGGACATGACGCCGGAGATGATCGCTCTCGCCCGCAAGAACGCCGGCAAGGTCGGCGCGACGAACGTCGAGTTCCGCCTCGGCGAGATCGAGCGCCTCCCAATCGGCGATGGCGCAATCGACGTCATCATCTCGAACTGCGTGATCAACCTCTCCCCGGACAAGGACCAGGTCTTCCGCGAGGCGTTTCGCGTTCTCAAGCCGGGCGGCCGCCTCCAGGTCTCCGACATCGTCTGGACGAAGCCCGTGCCCCAGGAAGTGAAGGACGATATCGAACAGTGGGCCGGCTGCATCGCCGGAGCCCTGTTGGAATCCGAGTACCTCGGCAAAATCACAGCCGCCGGCTTCGGTGATGTGACCTCCATAGCGACGGAGTACCCGCGTGGCAAGGGCGTGGCCTCGGCCAACGTCGTGGCCTTCAAGCCCAGCTAAGGCGCCATCGCGGCTGCCGACACACACGGAAAGACCCCGGTCAGTCGACCGGGGCCTTTCTGGTGCGTGAGGGTGGGACTATTCAGCCGGGGCGCCCGGTCGATTCCCGGCGGCACGCTGAGGACGGCCTTCGTTCACGACCTTCGTGATCTTCTCGGCGACGCGCGTCTTCATCTCCGCGGCCTTCTCCGCCGGGATCTTCCCGGCTTCGACGGCGGCGTCGATCCGGGCGTTTGCGGCGGCGATCGCGTTATCGATCACAAGCTGGGGGTCGACGCTGTTCGCCGTCGCCACTTCGGCGATCGTCTTGCCGGCTTTCAGCTCTTCTGCGAGCGCGCGGACTTCGATCCCGATGGTCTCGGCGACGTTCTTCAGGAGGCCCTTCCCGGCGCGATGACGGGGGCCGCCGTTATTGCCCTGGCGTCCGCCTTCCTCGGCGGCGGGCGCTTGGCCGTTCCCTGGCGCGGGCGGGTCCTGGGCGAGGGCCGCCCCGGCGATGCCGACGGCGAGGAGGCTAGAGAGCCCGGCGGCGAGCAGCTTGCTGGAAATCTTCATGGTGGTTGTTCTCCTTGTTTGATGAGGCGGCCGGTGGGTCCGGCGTGGCCTTCACTCAACCAATGGAGCGGTTGCCCACGAGGGTGACGGGCTCCTTCGTGAGCCCTCTTCCGCGCTTTACCCGTGCTTTTCTACCCAGCGGCCTTCGAAGAGGAGCAGATCACCGGCGGCGAGGCGGACCGAGGCCGGGGCGCCGGCGACCTCGTTGTGGATGCCCCGCGGGCTGAAGTCCAGGGTCGCGTCATCCAGGGGCCAGCGCAGGCCAGTCGTCGAAACGCCGGTGCAGCGGCCAATGGCGACGAGCGAGACGACCGTGCCCGGCGGACGGTCGATGGTTGTCTGACCATCGACCAGGCGAATCTCGAAGAAGTCATCGACGATGCGGATGGCCGCCCGGCCGCGGAACCGGACGAGGACGCTGAGGTTGGCCAGCGCGTGATCGGCGCGGCCGCCGCCAGCGCCACAGATCGCGATCTCCGTCGCTCCGCGGTGGAGGGCTTCGTGGATCACCTTCTCCAGGTCTGTCTTTTCCGGGTCCGGCATATGGCGAAGGCGCTCCGGCCCGAGCTGTTCGCGCGCGGCCTCGCTGAGGGAATCGAGATCGCCCGCGACGATCTGAGGCACCACGCCCGCGGCGATCGCCCGGTCGCCACCGCCGTCAGCGGCCAGGACGAGGTCCGCCTCAGCCGCGAGCTGGCGCACAAGCGCGTGCGCTGGCAGATCGCCGTTGGCCACGATGAGCGCGCGCATCGCCCCCTCCGAGTGACGGACCGTACCGGAGGAAGGGGTGGATGTACAAACGCAGGGGCGTCAGGAAGGGAGGTCGGCGTTGAATTCGTGCTCTTCGATTTCGTTCACGACTGAGCGGACGAAGGCGGCCTGGTGGGATGAGAGCGCGCGAAACCGGAGATGGTGGACGTGCCGGGTTCCTACAACGCGTGAACGCACTATGGAACAGGGAAGGTGGGATTCGAACTCATCCCAACGCACCAGGACCTCGACATCGGTCGCCGTGATCGGTACGGACGACTCGACGGCCATGCCACCCTTCGAGATATCGACGGTCTGGCCCACCACGCCATCTCGCCGGCCCTGTGCGAAGATGACCACTTTCAGCCGGATCTGATGTCGCTCACTCGTCCGAAGGTCCAGGCCGCGCCAGGGGGATGGGACGAGAAGGACGGCACGGTCTCCGCGGACGGAGCCGACTTCGCCGAGGGTGACGAGCCGTTCGCCGTGCTCGCCCGCCGCCACCACGGCGGCGTCCCTCGGCTTCCAGGTATCGATTCCTTCGGCCGTAACCACCAGGACGTGGGCCAACACGGTGGTGAGAACCCCCGGGTGGTGGACGGTCGAGGCGTGAGCGGTGCGAATCACTGTGACCGGCCAGCCGCGAAGGGGAATCGAAGGCGTCATGCCTTGTATTTCGGCATGTTCACCCGGGGCTTAAGGCCCTCGGTGAGGATACGATGGCGGAATGCCGGATGATCTTCGCCTGCGCCGTGCCACGATTCTCGACCTGCCGGCGCTTCGCTCCATCGAAGGGTCCGCGTTTACCTCGGGTTGGCCCCCGACGGCGTTCGAACACGAGCTTTCGGGGAATGGCCGGGCCCGCTACGTGCTGCTCGAACGCGTGAGCGAGCCTGGTGGCGAACCGGAGGCGCTCGGCTTCGCCGGTCTCTGGCTGATGGTTGACGAGGCGCATGTGGTGACCGTCGCGGTCCGTCCGGAGGAGCGCGGGCGTGGCTACGGGCGGCTCCTGGTTCACACCCTGCTGGCAATCGCGGCCGACGCGGCGATGAACGAGGCGACGCTGGAGGTGCGCGTTTCTAACGCGCCGGCGCGCGCGCTCTACCGGGAGTACGGCTTTCACGACGTGGGCCTGCGCAAGAAGTACTACGCCGACGACGGCGAGGACGCCGTGATCATGACGACCGCAGCGTTCGATAGCGCACCGTTTCGTGAGCGCCACGCAGGGCTGGAGGCCGGCCTGCGGGAGATGTTTCCAGCGCTCTTCGCCGCTGGATTCGATCTCGCCGCCCTCGGCGCACCCCCGACAGCGTAGTCGCGGCCCACAGTGGCCGCGGGCTGCTTACCATGCCCGGACCGCCAGCGAACGGCCCAAGGGCAGCCGCATCCATGGTGGGCAGCGGCGTCTGGCGGGGTTCGAACAACCCGCGACCGCGGTGGGTCGCGACTACGGGGGTAGTCCGCCTTACCATTCGTGGCGTGTCGATGGACTTTCCCTATGCGAAACGGGTCCGTCTCTCGGCCGATAGGTACGCGAATCGAGAGCATGTCTTCCACGTCGTCGTTCGCGCCACGCCTGGGACCGTACCATTCCGCGATGCCGTCGGCCGGGCCGTCTGGCAAGCGGTCTTAGGAGAGCGGACGCGGGCGAGCGTCAGCCTCGTGGCGGCGTGCCTCATGCCCGATCATCTCCATGTCCTCGTCAAGCCGGGGGACCGGTCCGTCCTGGCATGGGTCGATGCCTTCAAGTCCTACGCGACGCATGTGTCGGGGGTGGTGGGCGGACCGCCGTACCTTTGGCAGCCGGGCTTCTATGATCGCCTGATTCGGAACTCGCGGGAGTTCGATGCCGCCGTCGCCTACGTTGTCGGTAACCCGGCGGCCGAAGGGCTTGTCGACGACGGGAGCGAGTGGCCCTGGGTGTATGTCGATGGCGGCCCGTCATGATTCAACTCAGCCCCCGGCGTAGTCGCGGCCCACAGTGGCCGCGGGCTTGCTTACCATGTCAGGCCCGCCACGGGGACCGGCCCAAGGGCAGCCGCACCCAGGGTGGGCTGGCGGCGTCTGGCGGGGTTCGAACAACCCGCGACCGCGGTGGGTCGCGACTACGGTGCGGTCGGGAGCTGGCGGCGTCTGACGGTGTTCGAACAACCCGCGACCGCGGTGGGTCGCGACTACGGTGTGGTTGGGAGCTGGCGGCGTCTGGCGGGGTTCGAACAACCCGCGCGACCGCGGTGGGTCGCGACTACGGTGTGGTCGGGAGCTGGCGGCGTCTGGCGGGGTTCGAACAACCCGCGACCGCGGTGGGTCGCGACTACGCGGTGGGGGCGCTGCCGGCGTTCGCCGAAAAGTCTCGGAGGACGGCTTCGGCGCGGGTGAGGCGCCCGAGGATGCCCCACTGGCCGTGGATGTTCAGGGTCATATCTTCGGCCTGGCCGCGCACGCCGGGGAGGCGCCCACGCGTCCCAGAGGCCTGCTGGTAGCGTTCGACTTCGGCGGAATCGGCTCCGAAGAGTTGTGCCAGAAGTTCCTGCGTGCGCTCGTCCCAGAGCCCGTAGTCGAAGGGATTCGGGCCGGTCCCGCGGAGCCAGGAGATCCGTTCCAGCTGTTGGTCGATCGCCGCTTTGGCCTTGGCCGGTTCGATTGCTGCCATGACCGTTAGTGTACCGGCGCCACGTGCGAGCGGGAAATCCGAGCGAGCGTCGAACCACGAAGACGCCAAGACACCAGAGACAGAAGGGAAGGTAGGGCTTGTCCCCGGCTCAGGCGGCGCGGGCGCCCTGGAGCGCGTAGGCGACATCGCCCAGGCAGAGGACGGCGCCGACGATCTCACGTCGGCGTTGGGGCGCGACAGCCTCGACATCGTCGAGGAAGGCCGCGATCCGGTCGATGCCTTCCTGGCCGTAAAATGCGCCAGGACGCATGACGCCGAGCGAGTTGCTGCACACGACGTTGCCGTGCTCATCGCGACAGGCCAGGGCGACGGCGACGTGGTCGATGCCGTTTGGCCGGCGCATATCGCTCATCGCTTCGCGCACCCAGGCGAGAATGGAACCGGCCAGCGGCCGTGATTCGCCGTCGAAGTTCGACGGGGGCAGTGCCCAGCGTGACTCCTTGATGCCCACCCCATTCCGGATGAGCCGTTCCACACCGCGACGTTCGTTCCACTTGCCGAGAAACTTCATGCTCCGGTTGTCGGCATGTGCGGAGAAAACTGAGTGGCCATTGTGGGTCAGTACGATGGCATTCGGGTCTTCGCGCCATGGTCTGGGGGTTTGGAGGTTGGCCGAGCCCGTGCCCGGCGGCGGCTGACGGCGTTAGAATGCCCGAACACTGCCACCTGGAGGCCGACCGATGGAAGTCCCGCTCCTGATTAACGATTTCCTGCGCCGCGCGGCGAAGCTCTATCCGAACAAGCTGGCGATCGTGGATGGGCCGGACCGCTTCACCTATCGCGAGTTCCAGGAGCGGAGCAACCAGCTCGCCCACGCCCTGCTCTCGCTCGGCATCGGCCAGGGGGACCGTGTCTGCATCCTCAGCCCGAACTCGCACTACTTCCTCGAAAGCTTCTTCGGTACGAGCCAGATTGGCGCGATCCTCGTCCCCTTGAACTATCGTCTCGTCGCCAGCGACCACGAGTACATCATCAACCACTCCGGGGTGAAGGCGGTGCTCGTCGATTACGAGTACACGAAGGTGGTCGATGAGATCCGGCCGAGTCTGAAGACCGTCGAACACTGGATTGTGGCCGACCCTCAGCCAGGAAAGGTGACGCCGCAGGGTTGGACCGATTGGGACGGCCTGGTCGCCAATCGGCCCACCACGCCCACGCCGCCGGTGACAATCGACGAGAACGACGTCGTTTCGATTAACTACACCTCCGGCACCACGGCCCGCCCAAAGGGCGTGATGCTCACGCACCGCAACTGCTACATCAACGCCTACAACTTCATCGTCCACCTCCGGCTCAGCCACGAGGACATCGAACTCTGGACGCTGCCGATGTTCCATTGCAACGGCTGGGGCGGCTCCTACGCGCTGACGGCCATGGCCGGGACACACGTCGTCCTTCGCGCTGTCGTTGGCAGCGAGATCTACCGCCTGATCGAGGAAGAGAAGGTGACCTTCGCCTGCATGGCGCCAGCGGTCCTTTCGACGGTCCTGAACTACGCCGACAAGGGGAAGCACGCGGTCACGACGCGGCCACGTTTCGTCGTCGCTGGCGCGCCGCCGCCGGCGGCCTTCATCGAGCGCCTGGAGAAAGAGCTGGGCTGGGAGTTCATGCAGATCTACGGCCTCACCGAGACGGCGCCGCTGATCACGATCTCCACGCCCGACTATCACAACCCGGACGGCCAGGACTTCGGCCGGCGCTCCCACGCCGGCGTGGAAGTAATCGGCTGCGACATCGAGATCCTGGACGAGAACGGCCAGCCCGTGCCCATGGACAACGTGACCGTCGGTGAGATCGCCGCGCGCGGCAACATGGTCCTCAAGGGGTACTGGGAACAGCCCGAGGAGACGGCGAAGGCGATCCACGACGGCTTCTTCCACACGGGTGACCTCGCCGTCTGGGATGAATTCGGCAACGTCAACATCGTCGACCGCAAAAAAGACGTCATTATCTCCGGCGGCGAGAACATCTCTTCGCCTGAGGTCGAGGCAGCGCTTTACCTGCACCCGGCGGTGCTCGAATGCGCCGTTATCGGTGTGCCGCACGAAAAGTGGGGCGAAACTCCCAAGGCGCTCGTCGTCCTTCGCGGCGGAATGACGGCGACGGAGCAGGAGATCCTCGAATTCAGCCGCCTGCACCTCGCCCACTTCCGCTGTCCGACGAGTGTGGATTTCGTCGAAACGCTTCCGCGGACGGTGACCGGAAAGCTCCAGAAGTTCGTCATTCGCGAGAAGTACTGGAAGGGCGTCGAACGGCGCGTGAACTGAGGCCAGCCGTCGCAGAGCCGTCGGGACGCACATGCTATCATGAGTGCTAGCACAGAGGAGCCACCCATGCCCGACCTGCTCGTCCGGGGTGTCAAACCCGAAACCGTTGAGTTCTTCAAGCAGCGCGCTCGCCGGAAGGGAGTCTCGCTCCAGGCGGAAGTCCAGGCACTGCTTGATGCGGAAGCGGAGCGCGAGGGAGCGGCCACGCGGGCGTTCTGGGACGAAGTCGATGCGTTCAGGAACAGCCTGAAGGCCACCGGACGCACGTTCTCTGACAGCGGCGAACTGATTCGCGAAGACCGCGACGAACGTTGACCACGCTTGCGGTTGATGCGTCGGTCTCGGTGAAGTGGTTCGTCCCCGAGGAACACGAGGAGCAGGCGGTCCGCCTGAGAGACGGCCCGCACACGCACATCGCCCCCGGGCACTGGCGCGCTGAAGTGATGAACGCACTCTGGAAGAAGCTCGTGGTCAAGCGCGAGATCACGCAGGACGAGTTCGCCCGGGCGGTGACGCTGGCGCTCGCCGCGCCCATCCTGCTCGTACCGGCCGAAGACCTGCTGGAGTCGGCCGTCGGCATCGCCGTCAGGTATTCGCGGACGGTCTACGACAGCCTCTACATCGCGCTCGCGGTCCGCGAGGCATGCCCATTCGTCACGGCCGACCTCCGGCTCTACAACGCGCTCGCGCCTGGCCTGCCCGATACGATGGTCTGGATAGGCGATGTAGCTGCTCGGCTCGGCTGAGCATGCGCACTCCCACGCCCAGCGAACGCGCGCTTCTCGACACCCTCCTCCGGGCTGACGTCGTGCACCCGGTGACCCTTCGTGCTCAGCTCGAGGGGCTGCTCGTCTCGGAGATGCCCTGTGCCGGCGAAGCCAGCCTCGACCTGCGCGTCCGGGACGCGGCGCCACGGCTCGCCGCCGGGCACCCCACCGTGATTGCCGATGCCGAGGGCCTGGACACTGGCGGGCAGAAGGTGACCGTCTCACTGCTCGCCGGGAACGGAGTCTTGACGCGCCTCGAGTTGCTCTACCTGGGCACGGCCGCGCCCGCGCCGGTCGACGTTGACACGCTCCACCAGCTCGACGCCGTCCCCCGGGGTACGCGCGAACTCGTCTGGCTCGTCCCCCGCAAGAGCCCGATCCTGGGCGCGAGCGAGTGATATCATCGTGACATCAAAACGTCTCTACCCGGTCCGCCGGGCGGGGAGAGGACGACCGTGGGCCAGATCCTTGTCCGGAACCTGAAAGACGAAGCCGTCGCGTACCTGCGCGGGCAGGCGAAGCGCAATCACCGTTCGCTGGAGGCCGAAGTGCGAGTCATCCTCGAAGCCCAGGCTGAGGCCGAGGCCCATCGCGAGGCCGCGTTGGCGCGGCGCGAAGCGTTCTGGCGGCGCGCCGACGAGATTCGGGCCAGCATGCCCCCGGACCAGACCGACAGCGCTGAGCTGCGACGACTCTACCGCCGAGGAGAGGAAGACCTTTGACGACCAGGATCGTCGTCGATGCCAGCGTCCCGCCCAAGTGGTGGTTCGAGGAGGTCCACTCAGAGGAAGCGAGACTCCTGCTGGCGCATGACATCGACCTGCTCGCCCCCGACCTCCTCGTTCCCGAACTCGCCAGCGTCCTCGCCCAGAAGGCCCGGCGCGGGCTCCTGCCCGCCGGGCGGATCGACGAGCTGATCAATGAAGTCCGGCAGATGCAGTGCCTGCTCGTCCCCTCGGAGCACATCATGGCCAGTGCGATCCGGCTCGCCGTCCAACACCATCCTTCCGCGTACGATTGCCTCTACGGCGCCCTGGCAATCCGCGAGGGGTGCCCCGTCGTCACGGCGGACCGCCGCTTTCACCAGGCGCTGGCACCCGCGATGCCCGGCCAGATGCTCTGGATCGAAGATCTGCCGGCCTTTCTCACGAGCCATGCCCGGTAAGGTGACCGGCCGGCGCGCGCTCGACCCTTGCCCGCCTGTCGGCTAGCTTGATGAGGCCCCTGGCGGGGTTGGGCGCAGGGAACTGCCCTTGTCGCGGCGTCTTTCACGCGTTCTCATGACGGCTACGTCGCTGACGATGTTGGCCGCCGGGCTGGTCGTCTTCTTCGCCTCGAGCGGTACTTCCGGGCCCGTTCCGGCGCACGCGGCCACGCTCTACACGATCGATATTCTGCCTGCGAGCTTCAACCCGACGAACTGCCAGGTGACGCGCAACGGCGACCTTGTGCGCTGGTTCAACAAAGACACGAAGCCGCGGAGCCTGAGCCTATCCCCTCCCCCCGATTCCAGTGAGCGGCGGATCCTCGGCCCGATAGCCCCGGGTGCGTACTCGGAGTCCCAGGAGTTCACGAACGGCGGAATCAACTGGACGTACTTCGACCAGGACAATCAGCAGATCGTTGGACATCTCACGGTGCCGCTGGACACCGGCGCGACGGCGGCCTGTTCGCCGCTTCCCCCGACGCCCACGCCGACGCCAACCCGTACCGCCACCCCGGTTCCGACGCCAACCCAGCCACCGCAGTTCCCGCCGGCCTGCACCGGCCTCATGGCCCCGAATGACGAAGGCGTTCGCAATCCTGTGAAGGGCTGCGCCGTCGCCGCCGAAATCGCGAGGCAAGAGGATCTCGCCCAGGCCGCCGCACATGCGCCCGGGGCGGAATCCACGCCCCAACCTCGCCGGTAGGCCAGCGGACCACCGCTACCGCACCCGTACCGACTTCGTCAGGTCCACGGTGACGAAGGGCGCCCCGGAGGGCACGGTGGCGCCGCCTTCGTCCTCAATCGTCAGCCCCACGGCCGCGTAGGAATCGATGGCGTCGCGGGCGGGCAGCCAGACGCCGCCTTCTCCTGTCGCGAAGACGGTGCTCGGTTCGAACGTCTTGCCATCGTGGGTGAACCAGGCCTCGTAGCGCTTCCCCGCGGGCAGCGCCGGCATCCCTTCTACCCAGATGAAGGCTTCGGCCGCTCCCGGGGCTCGAACCACCGAGGCCCGCATCGTGCCGCTGATGGTGCTCGTTACCCGGAGGTCTCCGCGGCCGGCCGCCTCTACGACCTGGGCCTGGCGAGCGCTCTCGGTCTTCAGGCGGCCGTCGTCGCCGCCGCGCAGGGCGTACCCCAGAGCGGTCCCGCCAACGAGGATGGCGGCCGCCGAGGCCGCGATCGCGCCGGTCCACTGCCAGCGGCGCGGCCGGATGATCGTCGGCTCAGTAGGCCGGGGCGCGCGCGTTAGCGGGAGCGGCGCGGCACCTTCGGGAATGCTGATAGCGGCTACGCTCTCGGGCTCCAGGCGGATCCGCTCCAGCAGCCGCTCCCTGGATTCCGGTGCTGGTTCGATCACCTCGGCGGCGAGGGGCAGGAGCTGGGCCACGCGCGCCATCTCCTCGTATTCGGCGCGGCAGGCCGCGCAGGATGCGAGATGCTCGTTTATGCGGCCCGCTTCGACCGTGGAGAGCACGCCGAGGGCCAGCTCGGGCAGGAACTCGACTGGATGGTCGTGGTCAGTCAATGGCGATCAGGCCCCTCTCCTGCATGATACCGCCAAGCTTCAGAAGTCCCAGCCGGAGGCGGCTGCGGACCGTTGGCGAGGGAACGTTCAGCAATCGGCCTACTTCCTGGCTGGTAAGCCCGTGAAAGTAGACGAGTTCTAGGGCGCTGCGCTGTTCGCCCGGGAGCGATTGGAGCGCCGCCCGCACCTCCTGGCCGACGATTCTGCTCTCGGCTTCGAGGTCGGTGCGATCCTCTCCCGCCTTCTCCGGCGCGTCATCGAGCATGGGCATCTCTGGTACACGGCGCCTGCGCCTTCGCAGTTCGTCCAGGCAGAGGTTGCGCGTGATCGAGAGGATCCAGCTGATCGCCCCCGCCCGGGAGCCGTCGTACTGTCCGGCGCTTCGCCAGACGCGGACGAACGTCTCCTGGACCGCGTCTTCGGCGTCACTTTCGACGCTGAGGATCCGCATCGCGAAAGAGAAGCACTGGCGCCCGAAACGGTCGTAGAGAGCCGCCAGGGCGTCCTCGTTCCGCACCGCGATTGCGGCCATCAGCTCTGCGTCTTCGGCCAACCGGAAGTCTTCCATCTGTGTGTTCCTACGCTACGCGCGCGGATGATGATCATCCACCGTAAACTCTCTCGTGCATGAGCCAGCCGCTACCGTCCTCCGCTGCTGTTGAACGTTGGATCCGCGCGCTTCGCGGCTTCGAACGCGCAAACGTCCGCAGGATCCACGCCTTCGACGGCGGCGCGTCCAACATTACCTGCCTCGTTGACCTCGAAGCTGCCCCGGCGCCCGCCGTCGTCCTGCGCGTCCAGCGAGACCGCGGCATCTTCGAGCCCTACGACGTCCTCCGCGAAGGCGACGTCCTCCGCTGTCTCGCGGGCTCGGGGGTGCCGGTGCCGGCGGTTCTCGGTAGCGAGCCGGACCCGGCCGTTCTCGGCGCGCCCTTCATCGTGATCGAATGGATCGACGCACCGCATATGGGCGAACCCGGCGCCGAGGCGAGCTTCGAGGCCTATACGCAGACCGTCGCCGCCATTCACGCGCTCGATTGGCGCGCACTGGGGTTGGGGTTCCTTGGCGTTCCTGGGACGGCGGCCCTTGGCCTGGCCGCCGAGTTAGACGCCGTCCAGGCGCGCCGGGCCCACTTCCAGGGCGGCAGCGAACCGCTCCTCGAAGAGGCTCTCCAGGTCTTGCGGCGCGCTATCCCGGCGGATGGCACCCTCGCCCTCTGCCAGGGCGATATCAACGTCTTCAACTACCTCGTTCGCGGCGGCCAGGTGGTTGCGGTCGTGGATTGGGAACAGGCGCGGATCAGCGACGCCCGCTCCGATGTTGGCCAGCTTGTGGCCCTCGCCCACCTCAAGGGTGCTCCCTTCGGCCCGGCGAACGAGGCGGGCTTCGTCCGCACGTACGAAGCTGTCTCCGGGCGTGCGCTCCCCGGGATGTCCTGGTTCCGCGCCCGCTGGCTCTGGGAGCTTGGCGTTATCTACTTCGGCTGGAAGGCGTTCAACACCTCCGACCCCTGGTACAGCTGGGACGACCTGGAGCGCCTGCTTCGCGCTTCGCTCGCCGAGCTGTAGCCGTGGATTGGCGTGAACGGTTCGCGGCCTACGTTCACGCGCGGCTTCCGGCCGCGGAAACGGTGCGCGTTACGGGGGTAGGCTCGATGCCGGCGGGCGCGAGCAACGACACGGTGGCCCTGGACCTCGAAGTGGCGTGCGACGGCGTGATGTCGACCCTGCCGCTCGTTCTTCGCCCTCAGCGGCGGGACGGGATCCTCGCCCCGTATGACGTGGGACGCCAGTACCGCGTCCTCCGAGCCCTCAAGCGCACGGCCGTTCCCGTCCCGACCGTCGCCTGGTACGAACCGGACGATGCAACCCTCGGCGCGCCGTTTTTCGTCATGCATCGCTTCCAGTGCGAAACGCTTCCGCTCTTCTGGTACGGAGACACCTCGGTGCGCTTGCCGGCCGCCGCCGCCGCGCTCGCCGCCGTTCACGCCGTCGACTGGCGAGGCGCGGGACTCGACTTCCTGATCGACGGTGACCCTTCGAGCCCGGCGCCTTCGCCGATCGCCTGCGAACTCCAGGCGTGGCGGGTGAAGGCGCGCCGGCTGGGTGTCGGTGACGCCGGCACGGTGGCCGCGCTCGAGGCCTTCCTCCTTCGGAGTGAGCCGGCCGACGCGCGGCATTCGCTAGTTCATGGCGACCCCAACCCGGGCAACTACCTCTTCCGTGGCCCCGAGGTGGTGGCCGTCGTGGATTGGGAACTCGCCGCCATCGGGGATCCACGGTCGGACCTGGGCTTCTACGCGGGCCTCCTCGCGGTCTTCGGGGGCGCATCGACGACGGGGGGCCGGACCGTCCTCTCCGACGCCTACGAGGGAGTCACCGGCCAGCGGCTGACCAGCCTTGAGTACTACGAAGCGTTCGGTCTCTATCGCATGCTCATCGTGATGGCGGGCTGGGGGCGCCGTGGCT
>CAZQCR010000024.1:0-21052 GCA_964591745.1 uncultured Anaerolineaceae bacterium | reverse complement strand
GGCGCTTGAGCAACGGTGGACGGACGGTGTCCGCCCGGTGGCGAGGCGGTGCCGGGAAGGTAGACGGGGAGCGAGTGACCGCAACCGGCTTCGCCCAATACAATGGTGTTGTGCGGAGGGGTCGCATAGTGGCCTAGTGCGGGCGCCTGCTAAGCGCTTACCGGGGGTAACTTCGGTCGAGAGTTCGAATCTCTCCCCCTCCGCCACCCAGAAGTGAAAGGCGCAGGTTCAGGCGACTTCGTCCCGGTTCGTCCTGAAGCTTGCCGTGTGCCAACCGTGAAGTACTACCTCTGGACTGTCGGCTGTCAGATGAATCGAGCGGATAGCGAAAAGCTCGCCGCCGGCTTCGATCGCATGGGCCACCGGGCAACGGACCGTGCCGAGCGCGCGGACGTTGTTGTCGTCAACACTTGTAGCGTTCGACAGCACGCCGAGGACCGGGCGTATTCCAAGCTCGGCCGCCTCCGGGAGCTGAAGCTCGAACGCCCGGAGCTGAAGATCGCGCTGATGGGATGCATGGTCGGCCTGAAGACGACTGACCTGGAACGGCGCTTCCCGTTCGTCGATGCGTTCGCCCGGCCCCAGCAGTTCGAGCCGATTGTCGCGCTGGTAGAGGGCCCGGCCGAAGACCTGGGCGGCGAATTCTGGCCGACAACCTACGCCATCCCGGATGGGCCCTGCGCCTACATCCCCGTTGTTCACGGCTGCAACAAGTTCTGCACCTATTGCATCGTGCCGTACCGCAGGGGGCGAGAGAAGAGCCGCGAGAAGGACGAGATCGTGAGGGAGGTGGCATACCTCGCGGCCCAGGGCGTCCGCGAAGTGACGCTCCTGGGGCAGACGGTTGAAGCTTACGGACACGACCTCGCGGAGCAGCCCGACCTTGGTGACCTGATGCGCGAACTTTCGGCGATCGAGCGGTTGCGGCGCATTCGCTTCCTCACTTCGTACCCGAGGGACATGACGCATCGCATCCTCGAGGCTGTGGCGGAGCTGCCGAAGGTGATGGAGTGCTTCTCCCTGCCCGTCCAGGCGGGAAGCGACGCCGTGCTCGATTCGATGCGGCGCGGCTACACGCGAGCGGAGTACGTGGAGAAGATCCGCGAAGTACGCGAGCTGATGCCGTCCGCCGGGATTACCACGGATATCATCGTGGGTTACCCGGGCGAGACGGATTCGCAGTTCGAAGAGACGTGTGAGCTGCTCGAGGAGCTCCGCTTCGACAAGGTCCACGTCGCCGCCTACTCGCCCCGGCCGGGGACGATCGCTTTCCGGAAGATGGAGGATGACGTGGCCGCCAACGTGAAGGCGGCGCGGCTCCACCGGATCGAAGAGATCGAGGGGCGCATCTCGCTGGAGATTAACGAACGGTATGTGGGCACTACGCAGGACGTCCTGATCGAGGGCGTGCGGAAGGAGCAACCGTTCGGCCGTACCCGCACCGGGAAGCTCGTCCACCTCGATTCGCCCGCCCGGATTGGCGCGATGGTGGATGTCCGCATCGACCATGCGGGGGCGTTCTCGCTCCGCGGCGCCGCCATCGACGCGCTCGCCCTCGCCTGACTTCAAAACCGAACCACTGGAGAGCAGTATGGAGACCATCCGCATCGGCCTGATCGGCGCGGGCGCGAATATGAGCGCGCGCCACATCCCCGGCTTTCGCGCAGAGCCAGACGTCGAGGTGGCTGGTGTGTGCAACCGCACCCGCGCCAGCAGCCTGCGGGTGGCTGAAGAATCCGGCGTGCCTCGCGTGTACGAATCGGTCGATGAACTGCTCGATGACCCGGCGATCGACGCGGTCTGCATCGGCACGTGGCCCTACCGGCACCACGAATACACGGTAGCTTCGCTGAGAGCGGGCAAGCACGTCCTCTGTGAAGCACGGATGGCTTCGGATGCGACGGAAGCGGCCGGGATGCTCGCCGTGTCGCGGGAGAATCCCGGGCTGGTGGCACAGCTCGTGCCGGCGCCGTTCGATTTCCGTTTCGGGCCGACGATCGAGCGGCTCCTTGGCGAAGGCGCGCTGGGTGACCTGACGGAAGTCCATGTGTCTGTGTTGAACGGCTCGGGGCTTGATCCGGCCACGCCGATGCACTGGCGGAACCGGCGAGAGTATTCCGGCAACAACATCATGATGCTCGGGATTTACGCGGAGATCGTTCAACGCTGGCTGGGGGATACCAGCCGGGTGATGGCCCATGGCCGGATCAATGTGACGGAACGCATCGATCCGGAATCTGGTGCGCCGCTCGCTGTGGACGTGCCCGATTCCTTCGGGATCCTCGCCGAGTTGGCGACGGGGACGCGGCTTACCTACCAGGTGAGCGCTGTCGCCGCCGGGGCGCCGTTCTCAGGAATCGTGATTCACGGGCGCCGGGGTACGCTTCGCTGGACGGCGGACGACCGGGCGACCTGGGGCCTGCATGGCGCCGAACCGGCCGCGCTGGAGCCGGACCCCGGCACCGACCGCGGCTGGCGAGTGGAAGGGGATTTCATCCGCTCCATCCGAGAAGGCCTGCCGGTGCAGCTGACAAACTTCGCGGACGGGCTGAAGTACATGCGGTTCACCGACGCCTGCCAGCGCAGTTGGCGAGAGGGCGTGGCGGTCTCGCTCTAGTCCTCAGGCTTTGCCGCGGGCGGGCGCGCGCTGGTTACGCCGCCGCGTGGCGCGGGAATCCGGGCGCCTCTCCGCGTGCGCGGCCCCCGGAGTCCCGAGGCGCCAGACCACGAAGGCGACGACGATCGTCGCCGTCCAGCTGAAGGCAACGGCGAGCTCCTTCGGGTTGGCGATGCCGAGGTCGGTCTGGAACGTATCGCCGAAGTTCCTCATGAGCAGCGCGACGAGGGCCGCTGAGGTGAAGGTGAGCGCGCCCGCCGTGAGCCAGCGGTGGCCCGCGAGGAGGATGAAGGGGAAACCCCAGGCCACATACCAGAAGCGCAGCGTGGGGGCGAAGAGAAAGAGGAAGAGCGCCATTTGCAGCCCAAGGGCCGCCACCAGGTCCGAGGGTGTCGTCAGCCGGTGGCGCCACATGATCAGCGCGGTGACCGCGAAGAAGGCGATGTAGGCGATGACGACGAGCGTCGCCCGGCCATTACGGCTTAAGTCGAAGGCGTCGTTGAAGAGCCGGTAGGGGGTGTTCTCGGTGGTGCCAATGAGTGGGCCGCCCGTGCCCAGGCCCCAGGCTTCGGCGAGCCGGATCCAGATGATGGCGCTGGTGGCGGCCGCGAAGAAGAGGGCCGCCAGGGCAGACCGCCAGCGAGGAAACCAGTGGGCCGCCAGCACGGGAACGGTAACGAGGAGAGAGACTTTGGCAAGGGCGGCGAGTGCCCCCAGGCCAACGGCTCCAGCCCGGCTGCGGAGGCTGGCGCCTGTGGCCAGCAACAGTGCGCCCATGCCGAGGGCGATCATGATCGTGTCGTTGTGGCCATCGCCCGCGAACATCAGGAGGAAGAGCGGGTTGAGGCCCACCGCCGCCGTGACGAACGCTGGATCCCGGCCCGCCCGTTTCGCCACCAGCCCGGTGAGCCCGGCCACCACCACCCAAAGCACGCCGGAAAGCACCTTTTGCCCGAACACCGCCGCCCGCAGGTTCGTGCCCGTGAATGGGATGGTGATTCCGCCAACGACGTAGGTAACGGGACCGTACCCGCTGGGCAGGTTCTTGAAGGCGACTACCTGGTCGCCAATCGGGTCGTTCTGGGCGCCTGGGACGCCAGAGCCGGGCCCGCAGAAGGCGGTGCCGTCGGGCGCGCGTTGGAATTCGGCACACCGTGCCGGGTACTTTCCGTGGACCCAGAGCGTGCGAACGTCGGCGGCGAAGTGGGTAACATCCGGTGAGAAGAACGGGACCTGGGGCAGGACGGCCACGCCGGCGATGGCCGAGGCGATGATCGCCGTACGAAAGGCGCCGGGGAAGCCCCTGCGGATCGCCCAGAGAGAGACGGCGTAGGCGGCCGTGATGACGGCGAAGAGGAAGGCGAACTCCCAGAGGGCCCCGCGGTCCGGAGCTTCGAGCCGGAGAAACGGGTTTCGTACGCTCTGGATGCCGACGGACCAGATCGCGTAGCGCAGGCTTATCGCAAGGAACCATGTGCCGGCGAGGAGGGCGGAAGCGGCGGCGAACCATGCGAAGGCCCGCCGTTCTCCCGGAGAGGCGGCACTAAGAGACAGGAAGTGAGCGATCGCCATCGTGTATCTCGCGTGGAGTTGAATGCCAGGAGAGGCTTCGCGACGTGAGCATCGCCCACGCCCCGATCGGGAACCAGAGGAGCCCGATGATGGCGAGCCGCGCCGCGAGGCGGAGGCCCTGGAGGTTGAGGGGCACGAGCCGGGCGTGTGCGGCGAGGAAGGCGGGTACCAGCCATTCGCCCGCCATTCCTGCGAGCGCGAGCCGCAACGGCAGACGCCAGGGCGCTGCAAGGAGCGAAGAAAGCAGGGTGAGCGTGACCGCGGTCCGCGTGAGCACGCGCGTTGGAAGCACAAGATAGAGGGCGAGGTCCGCTGCGCGAACATCGCCGTGGAGCGCGCGTCTGACGAGGGCCGGTACGACGAGTCGGGCGACGGCGAAGTGACCTCGCGCCCAGCGTGCCCGCTGGCGCACGAGGGGGCGAAGGCCGTGGGGCTCCTGGAGGCGAATCCGGGTGGTGGAAAGGAAGCGTACGCGGTGGCCGGCGAGGGCGAGCTGGGCCGTGATCTCAAGGTCTTCGGTAACGGCGTGCAGTTCGGGCACAAGCTGGCGGGCCATGTTCGCCCGGAGGAAAAAGCCACTGCCGCTTGCCGTCGCTCCGAGGCCAAGGTTCTCCCGTGGCTTCCACCAAAGGAGGTTTCGGGCCCGCCGGTCAAGCCCGTAGCCGTGGCTGAGCCAGCCAGCGGAGGGTTGGGGCACGGTTTCGACCTGGATGCTGGTCTCGCCCTCCATGGCGTTGGAGACGGCGGAAAGGAAATCCGGGTCCACGCGGGAATCCGCGTCGAGGACGCCGATCGCCTCGCATTCGGGGCCGATGTGCGGGAGCGCCGCCCGGATCGCGTACCGCTTGCCGGCCTGGGCGGTGCGCGCCTCGATGACCTGGACACCGGGACGTGCGGCCACGGCGGCCGTCGCGTCTTCGCAGTTGTGGGCGACGACGAGGATCTGCACGGCCTCGCGCGGATAGTCTTGCCCGAGCAGGTCATCGAGCAGTTCCCCGATGACGCGTGCCTCGTTCCGCGCGCAGACAATGAGCGTGAAACGCACTGGCGGGGTGGAGGGCGGGGACGCCGCCGGCCGCTTCCGAGCGCCGGCGGCGCTGCCAGCCACGGTGATCACTGTCTGGTAGAAGGAGACCAGCAGCAGGAGCCACTGCACCGCTTTCGCGAGCCGCCAGAGGGGCCAGAGCCGCTGCATCAGCGCATTATGGGCCGGTGGCCGCCTGCGCGCTCTCCCGCCGCTCAATTGACGTTCCGTTCGCGTGGGAAGTCCGCATAGATCGCGAGTTCGCCCCGCTGGCGCCGGAGCACGTCCCGCCAGAGCGTCTCCGGGGTTGCCGTGAAGAGGTCGCTGCTCCGGGTGTTCATCACGAACCAGCCTTCCGCTTCGATCTCGCCCTCCAGTTGCCCGGCCGCCCAGCCCGAGTATCCGGCGAAGAGGCGGAGGGAGGCTAGCCGCGGCCCAACTTCCGCCGGGTCCTGGCGGAGGTCGATCAGCCCCGTTCTGCCGGTGACCAGGGACCAGCCGGGGCCCCCAGGGACGTCCAGTGCGCGGGCGAGGGCGAGGGCGGTGGTCGGCTCGACAGGCCCACCACGAAAGAGCAGGGATGGTGGAGTGAGGTAGGACGCCCAGCCGGGGAGGTGATCGGCCGCCTCAATGTCGGTCACTGGCCGGTTGAGGACGATGCCAAGGCTCCCGTCGTCGGTGTGCGAACAGAGGTAGACGACGGTGCGATCGAAGTTCGCGTCGGTGAGCGCCGGGCTGGCGACAAGGAGCTTCCCTGTATACGACGTGTCCACGCGGCCTCTGTTTCCTGGGAAGCGGTGCTGCCTTAGCAGGTGAGCGTGAGGGTGGCTGTCGCGATCGGTCCGCCGCTACCTACCGACCAGGAGACGGTGTAGGTATCGGCACCGAACGAACCGGCGACATCGATGTAGGTCTGGCCGGAAGCGGCCTGGTGAACAGCCGAGGCTTCGGCCACCTGGACGCCGTTCGAGCCAGACCAGCGAACGACGACGGTGGCCGGCACCGTATCGAGTGTAAAATTTACATAACTACGCATCAGGCCAGCGGTGCAGCCCTGGGGGCGAAGAGAGCCGCCGGGCCCGGTGCAGCCCACCTCGGTACAGAAGAGGGTGACGACGAACGTTCCGCCGGTGCCGGTTGGCGGCGGCGATGGCGATGGCGCGGACGTTGGCTCGGGAGATGGGGTTGGTGTGGCAGTCGGCGTGGGTGTCGGAGTTGGAGATGCTGTGGGCGTGGGTGTGGAGGTTGGGACAGGAGTGGTGGCCGTCACGGCCGCGGTCGTGGCCGTGCGGGCGGGTTCTGTCGCGGCCCGTGTTGCCTCGGCCGCGGGCGTGCCCTTCGTCGATGCGCCAGCGACCGCGGCGGTGAGGGTGGCGCCGGGATCGGCGAGCGTCGTCGAGGCGCCGCCGTCATCGCCGCCGGTCAACATCGCGCCAGCGCTGGCCGTCCCCGCGATCACCGCCACTCCCGCCACGCCAAGGAGGAGCGGAATGGCACCGAGGGCGAGATCGGGGAGCTTCGCGCCGACCTCCGCGGCCCGCCCGTCGGGTTCGAAGGCGGTCACGACGAACGGGATCATCCCCGTGGGACCGAGAATGCGCCTTCGCGAAGGCCTGGCCCAGATGCGCGTGGTGGCCTGGAGGCCGGCCGGGACCGTCAAGGGCCGAGGGAGGGTGAAGTTGCAGAGCCCACGGGCGTCCCGGGCGTCGAAATCGACGGCGATATCCCGGGGCGTCGGATTCCGGACGATGAGCTCGAAGGGCACGGCTCGCCAGGCACGGGCTCGGCCCTGGCGAATGTCGAGCGTTACGGACGCTCCGGGGCGTGAACGGGTCGGGGTTTCAGCCAGGTCACTCATAAGGCACGACCACTCCGGTCGGGGCTCGCCGGGGCGCGGGGCGGCTGATCACTGAGGGTAGCGTGAAATGCTCCAACAGTCGCTCAACTGCTTAAGCGCTTTACGGGATCCTGACTGTTTGACCGACCTTCAGGTTCAGGCAATCGGCGTCGATCCCGTTCAGGGCGATGAAGGCCTTCACTTCCACGCCATAGCTCGCGGCGATCACACCGCAATCGTCACCGGAGACGACGGTGTACTCCCTGCCACTCGGCTTCGCGGTGGAGACGGCGCCCGGCGCCGGCGTCGTCGCTGCCGCTGGTACTTTCAGTTGCTCGCCGACTTTGAGGTTGGTGCAATCGGCGTTGATCGTGCGGTTCGCCTTAATCAGGGCATCGACCGTGATGCCCAGCTTTTCGGCGATCACGGAACAGCTTTCGCCCGGGAGGATCGTGTAGTTCGCCCTCGCCGCCGCGCTGGCCTGGGCGTTCGGGGTGACAGACGCGGAGGCGCCGCCAACGATCGAGATCGTGTCGTTGCGAATCTGGTAGAGCGTCGCGTTGGAACCGATCGGTGTCGAGGTGGGGACGAGTCCTGGATCGGTGACGCGGCTGCCCTTGCCCGCGGTGCTATCGCCGTCGCCACCGCAGGCGGCGAAGAGCACGGCCAGGGCGGCCGTGAGAAGCACGAAGATGGGGGCGAAGCGTCGTCGTTCTGTCATCACTCTGTCTGCCATGCTAGGAGTGGCCTCATCCTTGGGCAACCCGGCCCAGAATCTGGCCGATGACGGCGAACGCGAGGTCACCGTTCTGTTCGAGGAGGGCCGGGTTGATGGTGTCCACTGTGTCCCGCGGGGTGTGGATGTTCGAAAAGTCATCGCTCGCGAGGAAGAGCACGGCCACCCCGACCGCTTCGAAGCTCGCATGATCGCTGTTCGTACCGGCGGGGAGGCGGGATTCGTTGGCCGTGATCCCGAGCTTGCGGGCCAATTCGGCCGCCTCGGCAGTCAGCGCCGCCGTCCCGATCAGTTCGATTCGGGATCCGGCGCCAGTGGTATCGAGATTGATCATGGCCTTCGGCAGAGTCCCCTCCGCCGATAGCTCGCGGGCCAGGGCCGCGCTCCCGTGGAGCCCCGATTCCTCCGCCCCGAAGGTCGCGAAGCAGAGCCCCTTGTTCAGTCCATCGGCCGCGAACGCTCGCGCCAGTTCCAGTGTCTCGGCCGCGCCGCTGGCGTTGTCGTGGGCGCCGGGCGTGCCCGCCACCGTATCGTGATGGCCACCGACGAGGACGAGGCAGGCCGCGCCCGCCTTCGGCCTGGCGAGGACGTTGTAGGCCCTGGTGGCGCTGCCCCGCGGGGTCTGAATGGTGATCGCCTCGCCGCTTTGGGCCGCCCGCTTGAGCGCCGGCCCATCGGCCAGCGCCACGCCGACGACCGGTCTGTCCGTGGTCACGCCGAGGTTGCCGGAAAGCTCCCCGGCGTCTGTGTTGATGACGGCAAGGCCGATGGCGCCGGCGAGCCGGACGTTCTCCCACTTGTCGCCAAATCTCAGGGTTCCACGGTCGGCGATGGCGATCTTGCCGGTCAGGTCCTGCCCGGCGATCCCGGCGGTATCGGCGATGCCCACGAAGACGGCTGGCCCGGAGACGCGGCCCGCGCCGCTGCCCGCCATCGTGAGCGCTTCGACCGAACGTTCGCCGAAGGAGACCGTCGCTGGCTGGAAGCGGTCGCCCTCGAAGGTGAAGGAGCGAATCTCTGCCTCGTAGCCGGAGTTGGTGAACTGCTCGTGGATGTACTCCGCCGTCTCAAGCTCGCTCGCGGTTCCGGCGACGCGGTCACCAATGACCTCGGCGAGGTGCCGAATGTGGGCGAGGGCGCGATCGCCCTGGAATTCGGCGGGGCCGCCTGCCGGGGCACGCGCGGCCGGCGACTCCGTTGTTGCCGTGGAACTGGGTGAGGCCGTCCCCGTCGGGGCCGCTGAACTGGTCTCTCGAGTTTCTGAGGGCGCCGGTGTGGGCGTGGCCTCGCGGTCGGAACAGGCGCCCAGGAGGAGGGCGATGGCGAAGAGGGAGAAGCTAGCGGGGCGAAGCATCCGCCCCAGCGTACGAAGGACGAACGTTAAGTACCGGGAACGAGGGGAAATGGAGCGTTACCGGCGGAAGCGCCGCTTAAAGCGCCCCCAGGCGCCCGGGGAGGTCGGTTCGTACTCGATGTAGCGGTCTCGCCAGTAGTAGCCCTTCGCCTCTTCACCATTCGCGGCGGGCGCGGGACGGTTCCCGCGAACGAAGGCCGAAACGAAACCCCCGAGGAAGACCACTACGCCGCCAAAGGCCGCCCAGATAAGCGGGGCCCAGAATGTGGAGAGGGTGAGCCCGCCGATCACGGTGCCCGCGCCGCTGAGCAGGAGTGTCGTGGGGCTTACCCGCTGCAGGAGAGGCTGGCCGGCGCCCTTCGCCGGGCGTGGCGCCTTTACGGTCTTGCGCTTTTCCCGCTGCGCGAGGATAGAGATCGGCTTACGCTCCTGCCCTTCGGGCAGGTCGTCGAGCTTCGCGAGGATCTCCTCGATTTCACGTTCGACTCGGTCGGTCACTATGTCTTGTACGGTAGGCGATCGCGAAGGGTTCGTCGATGGGTGAATGCGCTCATCCTGGTGTTCTTTACGTGGCGAGGCGGTCTCGGCGCGAGGCAGGTCTCGCCGTTCGGCCGTAGCCGCCTCGCGATCTACCATCCCGCGCCATGACCTACGTGATCACGGAGCCCTGCATCGACCTGAAAGATGGCGCTTGCGTCGATGTTTGCCCGGTGGATTGCATCGCCACCAGCGACGATTCGCCCCAGTTCTACATCGACGGCGCGCGCTGCATCGACTGCCGGGCGTGCGAACTGGTTTGCCCCGTCGAGGCGATCTTCTCCGTCTACGACTTGCCGGCGAAGTGGGCGGGCTTCACCGCCCTCAACGCCGCCTTCTTCCGCACGTAGCCCAACCTTCGGGACCCGCCGGACGAGTGTATCGGGCGCCGATTGCCAGCCAGGCGGCCGGTTCTCCGTGTCTGCCACGCTGCGGGGTCACCTGGCGGGGGCCGCGCTACTGAGCGAAGACATCATCGAGCGGTGTGATCCGCACCTGGCCGGCGTTCAATCGCAGGTCGATGGCGCCGATCTCGCGGTCTTCGGCTACCACCCAGTCCGCCTTGGGAGACTCGTAGCTGATCGCCGTCGGGCCGGCGGCGAGGAGTTCCTGGCGCAGTGCCTCGGCGTCCTTCGTGATCATAACGACGCTGACGTTATCGGCCGAGAGGTGGCGGCGCAGTGCCGCGTTCACCCGCTCCACCGTCAGGTCACGGAGCGCCGCTTGCATGGTCTGAACGAAGTCTCCAGTTCCGCTGAAGGTGGCGTCGAGGGCCGCCCCGAGCTGTTGGTCCTGCGTCTTCGTCATCACATAGACGTTCTTGGAGAGATAGGCCCGGGTCGTTTCGAATTCGCCCGTGGAAAGCCCGCGTTCGAGGAGGCCACGGAGTTCGAAGAGGCCGGCCTTCACGGCGAAGACCGCGTGTTCCGGTGCGACAGGGCGGATCCAGACCTCAAAGAGTTGGGCGCGCCGCCAGAGATTGGGGTCCGGGAAGAACTGGTGCATGCCCCGGGGGAACGCCTCGATGTAGGCGTAGTTGCCGTAGTTGAGGCCGCGAACTTCGCGCAGGCGCTGGAAGAGACGCCCGTTGGAGGCGCGATGTTCTCCCAGCCAGGCCCGCCCCAGCCAGAGGGCCGCGAAATCGGGATGTGCGCGCGTGACCTTGATGGGGTGGCCGAAGGAGATGGCGGTCGACCGCGTCTCTTTGGCGATGATCTCGATCTCGATCCCGGCGGGCCGACGGGCGGCGATGGGCTGATCGTTGCTTGCCTGGCCGGCGGGAAGGGTGTCGAGGGCGCGGAGAAGGCGATGTTCGGTCTCGGGCGCTACGTCGCCGGTTATCCCGGCTATGAGCGCCTGGCGTGTGAAGCGTTCGTTGGCGAAGGTGTGCACGTCCTGGATGGTGATGCTCCCGATCCCGGCGACGGTGCCGGAGGCGGTATGGCCATAGGGCGTGCCGGCGAACAGGTTCGCCTGGAGCCGCTCCTTGCCCAGCTCCTCTTCGTTGCTGGCGCGGAGATCCTGGACGAGGGCGTTGAGCTGGCTCTCCTTGAGGCGGGCGAAGTCGTCTTCGCGGAAGCCGGGAGTAAGGAGCTGGGGGAGGACGGTATCGAGGAAGCGGCTCGCCGTATCGCGGTGGGCGACGCCGGTGAAGGTGGTGAGCTCCTTATCCACCTGGGCGGTGAAGGTAGCGCTGAGTGGGAAGAGCGCGCGATTGATCTCGTCGATACGCAGGCGTTCGCTCCCCGCCTCGGCGACCATGGCCGCGGAAAGGCTCGCGAGGCCTTCGCGGCCCGGTGGATCGAATGCGGACCCGGCCCGGAAGACGAGTTTGAAGCGGAGCAACGGCGACGGGCTCTGCACCCGAACCACGTTCACGCGGGGCGGAGCTTCCTCCGTTCCCTCAGCCGCGCCGATCGAGGGCAGGAGGAGCGATCCGGTCGGGAGCGGCTCGTGGGAGAGCGTCGCCAGCACGGCGCGTTCGTCGGTCAGGTAGGTGCGCGCCGCCATGTGCAAGTCGGCCGTGCCCAGGGATGCGTAGGTCCGGAAGAGCGTGTTCAACGTCATGTACGAACGGTCGTAGCGAACGAAACGAGCCAGGGTTGCGGCGATCGATTCGGAGTTATCCAGCGTGCGGGCGAAGCCGTAACGCATGTTCGATTTCGCGTCTTCCAGGCGCTGGCCGCTCACCGGAGCGCGCCGCGCTTCGGCGATTGCGCCGAGGATGGCGTCGCGCACGGCCGGGGCGTCGGCCGGGCTCTTGAGCCGGGCGAAGATGGTGAACAGCGCCGGGTCCTGGTTTCCCCCGCCCCAGGCGAAGAGCTGGTCGACCAGTTGACGGCGCTCGACGAGGTCCTGGTAGATGTCGGACGTCTCTCCGAAGAAGAGGTCGAGGACGGTATCGAGCGCGGCGTAGTCCCGGGCGGTGTCGGAAAAGCCGGGCCCCAGGAAGCCGATGGAGACCCACGGGAGCGTCTCCGCGGGCCAGGCGAGATAGGCCGTGACGGGCGCCGTTCGCGCCGGCTCGGCGGGGATGGTGATCGGCGCCTCGCCGCCCGCTTCCCAGGCCCCCCAGTACCGTTCGACCAGGGAGAGGACAGCGTCCGGCTCGACATCGCCGGCGACGATGATGGCGGTGTGTTCGGGCCGGTACCACCGGCGGAAGAAGGTGCGTGAGTATTCGAACTGTTCCGGCATGGCTTCGATATCGACGATGAAACCCATCGTGGTGTGCTTATAGGTGTGCGTGGTGAAGGCGTTGTCGCGCTGCACTTCGAGGAGCTTGTTCAGGGGGTCGGAGGCGCTCTTGTTGTACTCGCCGAGGATAGCCCGCGCTTCCGTGCGGAAATCCGCCTCGGAGTACTCGAGGTTCATGAAGCGGTCGGCTTCGAGGTCGAGAATGGTCTCGAGATCTTCGCGAGCGAAGGTGATGTGGTAGTTCGTGTAGTCGTCCGTGGTGTAGGCGTTCTGGCGGGCGCCGGCGCGGGTCAGGACCTCCTGGTAGCGGTCCGCCGGGAAGCGCCGGGTGCCGCGAAACATCATGTGTTCGAAGAAGTGGGCGAAGCCGGACTTTCCCGGCTCCACTTCGTTTCGCGAACCGGTCTTAACGGGGATCTGGACCGAGACGAGGTTCGGAAAGCCGGTGGGAACGATGATGACGCGGAGGCCGTTCGGCAGCTCCGTTTCGAGGGCGCGGAAGGGCATGACGTCGGAGACGTCCGGTTCGATGATCGGCATGAGCCCAGTCTACGACGTGCGGAAACCCGCACCAGAGAGAAGATCGAGGGCTGTGTGAACCGTTTCACGCGCGAGCCTTCGCCGGGTGATGCGGCGTACAATGCGCCGCATGAAGATTGGCGCATCGCTCACCACGGCCCACCCCGATGCTGACCCACGCGAGAACGCGCGCTGGATAATCCAGAGGGCGGCCGCCGCCCGGGCCGCGGATCTCGACTCCCTGTTCGTTGGCGACCATCACGTTTCGGCCGCGCCGTACTACCAGAACGTTCCGATGATGGCCCGGCTGCTGGCGGAATGGGGCGATCGGCCGGCTGGCTGCCTCTTTCTGCTCCCGCTGTGGAACCCCGTTCTTGTCGCAGAACAGGTGGCGACGCTCGCCAGCCTCCATACGGGCCGATTCATCATGCAGTGCGCACTCGGTTCGGGCCGGGCGCAGTTCCACGGGATGGGCGTGAACGATAACCATCGGCCCTCGCTCTTCGAAGAGAGCCTGGCCATTATCCGGAAGCTCTGGGCGGGCGAAACGGCGAATGGGAAGGAGCGCTATCACATCCACGGCGCCGCCATGGGGCTGCTTCCGCCCGAACCGATTGACGTTTGGATTGGGGGAAGCGTCGAGGCCTCGGTCGATCGGGCGGCGCGCCTGGGCGATGGCTGGCTGGCCGGGCCGGAGTTGACGCCAGCAGACGCGGAGCACTGGGCGGCGTTCTACCGGCTGCGGTGCCAGGCCCACGGCCATACCCCGGGAGTGCTGGCGATTCGCCGTGACATCTACGTTGGCGAAAGCGACGCCCAGGCCGAAACGGTCGCCGGGCCGATCCTGGATGCCGGCTACCGCGGCTTTGATCGCTCTGCCTGCGTCTCGGGAAGCGTCGACACGGTCATCGGGCAGTTCAGCGAGTACGGTCGGATGGGGTACTCGGACATCATCATCCGCCACCTGACTAACGACCAGGCGGAGGTGCTGGCCTCGTACGGACGCCTCAGGGAAGTGCGGGCGGCGTTCGCCACGCCCTGAACCGTCAGAAGCCGTTCGGACAATTCGGAGCGTACTCGGTGCGGAAGATGCGATCGGCCCGGACCAGGGCTGTGTCGCTTCCGGCGTTCAGCCGGCCGGCGCGGGCCAGGTGAGTCGCCGTGCGGTGGCCGGCCAGCAGCGTTGCCAGGGCGTTCGGCGTCACGGTGAGGTCGGCGGGGCCATCCTTGCGGCGAACGTCGGTCGTGCGGCCGTCGGTCTCCAGGAGAAATGTGCCGGTGTTCCAGGGGCACATCGAGTCCTCAACGGCGATCGAGAGTTCGCCGCGGTCGCCGTAGGGCCGGGCCATCAGCGCCTTCTCGACTTCGATGATGCGCATCCAGATGCCATCTGAGACGTACTTCTTGAGCATTCGCGGTTCAAGCAGCAGTTCCGGCGTCACGTCGTCTTCGCCGAGGGCGCCCCGGATGACGACCTCGCCAGCCAGGTCGTGGCTGCGAAGGAACTCCCAGAGTGCGCGGAACGCTTCCAGGTCGAGCGCCACGTAATCCTGGACGAGGAGCCGCTGGTCGGGCCCGGGTTCATTCCGTTCCTTTTCGATGAGCTGGTAGACCACGTATCCGGAGGCGCGCCCGTCGGCGTTGCGGTAGGTGGCGACATGGACCGGTTGGCCCTTTTCGCCGGGCCGGAGGGTGCTGGCCTGCCAGAGGGCGCGGCTGCGGTGAATGTGGAGGTTCCTGGGACTGGCGTATTCGACGTAGATCTGCTTGATCACGGCATACGCGTCCTCAGCCGACTCGAGGGTGATCCGCCCTGGCGCTTCATAGGCTTGCTGGAGCCCGGCGAACCGTGGATCGAAGGAGTAGCGGACGCTGGAGGAGGCGATGCCGTAGCCGAAGCGCTGGTAGATCGCGGCCATCGAGGCCCAGAGGATGGCGATCGGCTGGTTACGGTCGCGCATGTCGGAATAGGCCTGCGTCATCAGCTTCCGCAAGAGCCCCTGGCGGCGGTAGTGGGGAAGCGTGCCGACCATGGTGACGCCCGCCATCGGCACCGGCGCGCCGTTCAGCCGCACAGTGAACGGAAATGCTCCGACCTGGGAGACGACCTTGCCGTCGTCGAAGGCGCAGAGCGTCCAATCGGCGCTTGTCGGCATTTCCGGCGTAGCGATTTCGGGTGAAGCGAAGACATACGCGCCCATCGCGTCGTACTGGGACACCTCTTCGGGCGTTCGGCAGGGGCGAATCTCGATAGCCATGGTGCGGGACCTCCATCCAGCGTTGAGGGAGTATACGCCGCATCGTCAGGGTTGGAGCAGGTCCAATACCACCGCCTGTGGCACCGCGATCCGGTAGGCGCCACAGGATTGGACGGTGCTAAAGGCACGTGCCCATTCCGGTATGCCGGCCGTCCCCCAGGAGGCCCATGCGCCCTGGGCGGCCCCGCCCGCGGCGTACGTGTGGAGCGCGCTGATCGTATCGCGGATGGGAGCGAAGGCGTCACGAACGTCCGCGCCCGCGCCGAAGTAGACGATGTCGTTCCAGCCAGCGAGGAGTTGAAGCGGAGGAGGCGTGGCCAGGGTGAAGCCGGAGGAGAGCGTCACCGGGCCATCGGCGAGGAACCAGTAGGCCTGCCCGGATTCCAGGGCAGTCAGCGTCCGCCCGATCGGGGTATCGCGGAGCCAGCGTAGATAGCTGCCATCCGGCTGGAGCTGGTAAACGGCCTGGACCGCGGCCGTTGCGTCGCCCGGGAAGGTTGCGCCGAGTTGGACGCCCGCGGCGAAGAAGCCCGCCATGTTCCAGCCCGCCTGGAGCGAGACGTTGCCGCACTGGATGGTGCCGGAGCCGACGCGGACGCTGGGGCTGAACTCGGAGCTGTTGCCCCCGCCATCGATCACCGTCGTGGCGACCCACTGGCCCGGGGTGACCGGGGCGGCCTCGAAGGCGAAGCCGCCGGTCGCGTCGGCAATCGCCTGGGCGATTGGCACGGGAGTGAGCGTGCCATCGGTGAGCGCCCCCGGCTGGTGGACCGCGATGTAGAGCTCGACCTTGCAACCGATGCAGCCCGCCCCGGCGGTACCCGTCACGCGTGCCTGCGTGGCCTTGAGGATCGTGGGGCGGTTCAGTAGCCCGTTCGGGCCGCTGTCCGTGTCGCCTTCGTCGTTCGGATTCAGGACGCCGTCGCCCTTGTGGTCGATCGGCAGTCCGGCCACGCCGACAAAGACGTTCTTGCGGACGGTGATCCCGCTGATTGTCGCCGCGCCCTCATCCGGAGCGAGGCTGATCCCCGCGCCCGAGGCGTTACGAACCTCGTTCAGGAGGATGGCGCTGTTCTTCGCGTTCGGCCGAATATCGATGGCGACGCCTACCGGCGCGGGCGCTCCGGCCGGGTCCACCCCGATCAGGTTCCTGGCGATCTCGATGTTGGCGTAGGCGGGCGCCGCCGGCGCGACGGCCGGGCCAATCCGGATGGCTGTCGGCGTGTTCCCGATGATGTTGCGGAAGGCGGGCGCGAGCGCCTCGCCGCCGATGGTGGCGGAAGATTCCTGGATCACAATGCCCACGCCGGTGATCGGCGCTGACAGGTTGGAAGCCGGTTCGAAGCCGATCAGGTTGCCCGCGACTTTCGCCCCGGCGCCACGAATGAGCAGGCCAACGGTGCAGGCCGAGAGGCGATTGCCCCGGCCCGTCGCCGGGTCGCCGCCAATCACGGCACCGGCGCCGGCGGCGACGACACATTCACCGTTGAACCGCCAGATACCGAGGCCATAGAGGGTGAAGCCGCTTCCCGTAGCGGCGATACCAGCACTCTCAGGCGGAACGGCTGCGCCATCGAGGATGACGCCGGCGGCGGAACCGTCGATGGTGACGGAGTTGCGGGTTACGGTGGGCAGCTTCGTGGTGGCGACGGCGATGGTGGTGGGCGTTACCCTGGGAAAGACGGTTGTCGAGAAGGTGATCGTGACGAGGCCATCGCCGGGCGTAGCGTTCGCCGTCTCGATCGCCTTCCTGACCGTGCAGAGGGTGGCGTGTGGACAGGCCGCGCCTGCGCCATCGCTGCTATTCGTGACGACGATCGTCACGCCCGGCGCCTGCGCGTCGGCGGGTGCGGCGCCGGCGGACATGGCCGCCAGGGTGAACGCGAGCGCGAGCAGGAGCGAACGAACCCTCATCGGTGTACCTCGGCCCTGGAGCTGACGGTTGGCGCGGCCTGGATGGCCACCAGGCTCAGAGCGCCTTGAAGACGCGTTTCCCTTCGAGCCGGACGATCTGGCCGATGCCGGGGAACGGCCAGTGGCCCGCTATCCAGGTTCGGCCGTCATCCGCCGCTTCGTTGAAGAGCCGGTCCCGTGTTTTCGCGGAGACGGTTGAATCCGCGTCGAAAGCGGGCGACCAGTCCGGGTGGTCGAGCTGCACCGGGTGGTGGCTGGCGTCACCGATAATGACGGCGCGTTCACCAGCGGAGGCGATGCCGATGCAGACGTGGCCGGGCGTGTGGCCGGGGCTGCTCAGGAACGTCAGGTTAGTGTCGATGGCCTGTTCGGCGTAGGCGAAGTCGAGCCGTCCTGAGTTCGTCAGGGGGATGACGGTCTCGGCGAGGTGGGGGTGGGATGGGTCATCGACGAAACGTGGTTGCGTCCAGTAGTCCCACTCGACACGCTGAACGAGCCAGCGCGCTTTCGGGAAGAAGAACTCGCGGGTACCGTCCTCCCGATCGATCGTGTTCCAGCCGGTGTGGTCGATGTGGAGATGGGTGTTCACGACGCGGTCGATTTCCGACGGGTCGACGCCCGCCTCCTTGAGCGCCTGGTCCAGGCGGCCCTGGGGGAAGCCCTGCCGCTTGCGGCCGCCGAGGCCGGTATCGACGATCGTCGTCTGGCCAGCGGAACGGATGAGGTAGCAGGTGATGCTCATCGGCATCAGGCCGCGCTCGTCGGCTAGGTGGGCGTACTGCGAGGCGAAGTCTTCGCCATGGTCCGGGATGAAGTTCCGCGGATTCATGAGGATGGATGTGTCCTGCAGCGCCAGGATTTCGACGGTACCGACCTTCACAGTGTGCATGAGCGTCCCCTTTGAGGGCGGATTCTAACCGCCGAACGGCCGATGGGAAGGTAGTCCGGTTCTCGTCGCTCCGCGGCCCGCGTCCCGAGGGCGGACGCCCTGGCCTTACACCAGCGGCCAGGGGTAGTGGCGGTTGGGGCCGGGAGTCGGGAAGGTTCGGCTGAGTAGCAGGTGATCGATCCGCTTCAACATCGCCCGCGCCTCCGCGGTGCTGACCATCTCGAGGAGGGGGAGGGTCTCTGGCGCTTCGGCCGCGAGGCAGGTGCGCAGGCGCGCCACATCCTCAAGCCATTCCTGGGGGATGGGCTGCTCCGACCAATCCCAGATGACGGAGCGCAACTTGTGTTCGGGGTGGAAGCAGAGGCCATGGTCGATGCCCCAGACTCGGCCAGCCTCGTCCAGGAGGCAGTGCCCGCCCTTGCGGTCGGCGTTGTTGGCGATGGCGTCGAAGACGCAGATGCGCTGAAGCTGGGGCACGAGTTCGGGGTTCTCGCGCTGTTCGAAGAAATGTGACTCCTGGTTGTGGCTGATGAAGAGCTGGAGGCTGCCGATGCCGTGGGGGCCTTCGCGGGCGACGGTTGGCGGGATGAACGTCCAATCGAGGAGCTGGGAGAGCCGGTAGGCCGCGACTTCCTTGCGGTAGAGGTTGCCCTCCGGGAAGTCCCAGAGCGGGGATTCGCCCTTTAACGGCTTGTAGACCGCCGCGAAGGTGCCACCGTCGGCTACGGTCATCTGGCAGAGGTAGACATAATTGGAGGAGTACCAGAGCGTGCGGCAGTCCTCGAAGGTCGCCTCCAGTAGCAGCTCCTCCGCTGCTTCGAAACCAACGGCCGCGTCATCCGCCATACCGGGAGCGTAGCAGAGATGGCCGTAGCCGTTGGCGCCTGGCCCGGCGGCACGCGGGTGCTAGACCGTCAGCGTCCCGCGGAGCACGGTGACCGCCGTCCCGGCGATGCGGACGGCCGTGGGATCGTCGCCGTCACCGTCAACTTCGACTTCGACGATTCCGGGGCGGCCCATGAGGTGGCCCTGCTCCACGGTGTAGGTCGCCTCGCGGATGAGCCCATACTTCCAGAGGTAGGCGGCCATCGCCCCCGTCGCGCTCCCCGTCACGGGGTCTTCGAAGCCCTGGCTGGCCAGGTAGTGGCGCGCGTGCGTGCGGTGCTTTGGGTCGAACGCTTCCATCGCGAAGACGTGGATGCTGAAGTAATCGCTCACGCTCTCCAGGTCGCTCAGGTGCTGCCAGTTCGGCTTCAGGCGCTTGAGCACGTCGAGCGACTTCACGGGCACCATCGCCTGGGGCGTCCCGGTACTCACCACCTGGGCTGGCGCTTCCTGGAGCATGTCGGTTGGGGCCATCCCGAACGCTTCGGCGTAGACGTTCCGGTCGAGCCGGCGCTGGAACTCCGGCTTCGCCTGGGTCATGACAACGCGGACGTTGCGGTCTGCGTCGAGGGCGATATCGACGGGGAGGACGCCGATGTTCAGCTCCTGGGTCACGCGCGTTGGCCCCTTGGCGAGGTCGATTCGGCCTTCTTCCACGAGCGTATGCATGGTAGCGATTGTGGGGTGGCCGGCCAGCGGGATCTCCGCCTGCGGGGTGAAGAAGCGAACGCGGAAGGTCGCCAGTTGCGATGGGAAGACGAAGGCGGTCTCGCTCAGATTCAGCTCGCGAGCGATGGCCTGCATCTGGGCATCGGAAAGGCCATCAGCCTTCGGGACGACGCCACAGGGGTTCCCCGCGTAGCGCTGATTGGTGAACGCATCGACGATTCTTACCTGGTAGTCGGGCATGGCGGGAAGGATACCAGAAGGGGTCCTGGTGGAGGTGGACGCGATCGGGCAGCGGGTGGGGGTGCGGCCGTGGGCGGAATTTCGGGGGTTGTTCGAGGCGCGGCGGGAGGTATGTGCAGATCGAGTTGAGGTAGAAATGGGCCCACCGGGATTCGAACCCAGGACCAACCGGTTATGAGCCGGCCGCTCTCACCGCTGAGCTATGGGCCCCCATCCGGACCAGTGTAAACGAATCCGCTCGGAGACTCGCGGCGGCCGCTCCGCGGGGGCGGCGCGTTACCGCTAGAGTATCGTCCACTCCGGCGCCGCGGGCCCTCCCCGGATCGGGCGACTGTTCGCCACCCGGCGCTCGTTGTCCCGAAAACGAGGCTCGTAGTGAGCGAAGAAGACCTTGCCCACCAGATCACGCCGACTGCGAACGCCGGTCTTTTCGAAGATGCTCTTGAGGTGCTGCTGCACTGTCTGGGCCGCCACCCCGAGCGTCCTCGCGATCTCTATCGTCGAACCGCCCTGGAGGACGAGCTCGGTGACATCGCGCTCACGCTCGGTCAGCCCGTAGGCGGCCATGAGCAGCGGATAGATCTTCGCGGGGCGCGCGGGCTCGATGATGACGGCGATCTGGCGCCCGCCCTGCCGGCCCAGGCAGGCGCCGTGCAACGCCACCCAGGTCCCCGCGCGGGAAAGGACCCTCGCCGTTGCGCCCTCGGCTGCTTCGCCGCCCGCTTCGGCGATTCGCAACGCCATCCCGGCGACCGAGAGGACAGCGGACGGCAACCGCCCCGCCTGGACCTCCCCGTCCGGGAGCTCGGCCAGCCAGCGCTCGCCTCCCTCTGAGGCGGATTCCAGCCCCCACCGTTCGTTGAGAATCACGAGGCCGGGCGCGTCTGGCCCTTCCGGGTCTGCCGCCTCGCCCATCAGCAGCGCGCGTCGGGCGCCCGAGGCGAGGTGCGGCGCCGCAGCCCGAAGGAACGCCTTCTCGTCAGTCCCGAACAGTGGGCGTTCCGGCTCCCGGTAGAGGCCGAGCGCCCCCCAGACCTCTCCCGGCTTCGTCCGCAGCCCCAGGATCAGTTCCTGGTCGCCGCCCATGGTCATGTTCTGCTGCCAGCGCGGGCTGCTCGAAGGGTCGCCGCCTGTCGCTTCGTGGAGAGTGCTCATCCCCTCCGGCGACCGCACGACATCGGCGATCTTGTTCACGTCGTCCTCGTAGTACTCCGCAGCCAGCCATTCCTCTGGAAACGTGGCCAGGCCATCGTGGTAGTGGCTGGTGATGAGGAGCGAAGCAGGGTCCAGGGTGTACCAGCAAG
>CAZQCR010000023.1:0-21109 GCA_964591745.1 uncultured Anaerolineaceae bacterium | reverse complement strand
GGAGGGGAGCCGAGGTTGCGGTCGCCGTCATAGCCGTTTCTCCTCTAGGCGAGTGCGCCGTGGCACTTCTTGAACTTCTTGCCGCTGCCGCAGTGGCAGGGGTCGTTTCGCCCCACCCGGGCGGCGGTGGCGGTTGCGGCGCGTTGGGTGGCAGGCGTTTCGTCCCGGTTCGTTCGCAGCTGTGCGGGCGAAGGCGCCGCGGAACGCCTCAGCACCGGGGCTGCCTGGAGGCTTGGCGCATCGCTGGCGGTTGGCGACACGTCACCGTCCTCGTTGGCCTCCGGGTGCACGGCGAGGAGCGTTTCTGGCGCCGGTGCAGGGGTTGGCTGGTACTCGATCTTGACCTTGAAGACCGTCCGCGCGACCTGCTTACGGATGTTCCCCTGGAGTTGCTGGAACATGTCGTAGCCTTCGCGCTTGAAGGCGACCAGCGGGTCGACCTGGGCGTAGGCCTGGAGGCCGATGCTGCTGCGGAGGTCGTCGATCGCGGTGAGGTGTTCGCGCCAGTGGAAGTCGATGGTCTCGAGCAGGAGCCAGTGCTCGACCTTGCGCATGTTTTCCGCGCCGATCGTGCCTTCGAGGGCTTCGTAGCGCTCTTCGGCCCGCGCCATCATGTCTTCGACGGCCTCTTCGCCGAGTTCGATCAGGTCGTCTTCGGTCGGCATGTCATCCGTGGGAAGCACTTCGCGGAGTTCGTTGTGGAAGACCTCGCGGGAGATGCGGTCGTTCATGGCGACGCTCTTGCCCAGGTCGTCGATTTCGTCGAGCACCATGCCGAGGACGTTTGCTCGCGTATCGACGCCATCCAGGATCCGTTCGCGTTCCGTGTAGATGACCTTGCGGTGCTCGTTGATGACGTCGTCGAACTCGACAAGCCGCTTGCGGATGTCGAAGTTGTGGCCTTCGACCTTGGTCTGGGCCTGCTCTATGGCGCGGGCGACCATGCGGGATTCGAGCGGCATCTCCTCGGTCATGCCCATCTTTTGCATCATGCCGGGCACCCAATCGGGCGCGAAGCGCTTCATGATGTCGTCCCCAAAGGAGACGTAGAAGCGGCTGGAGCCAGGGTCGCCCTGGCGGCCCGCTCGACCGCGTAGCTGGTTATCGATCCGGCGGGATTCATGGCGCTCTGTGCCGATGACGTGAAGGCCGCCCTTATCCGGCACGCCGGGGCCAAGCTTGATGTCGGTGCCGCGGCCGGCCATGTTCGTGGCGATCGTGACTCCGCCTTCGGCGCCGGCGTCTTCGATGATGTGGGCCTCGCGCTCGTGCTGTTTGGCGTTGAGTACTTCGTGGGTAATGCCTTTGCGCTTGAGGAGGTCTGAGAGGTATTCCGATTTCTCGATCGAAGTCGTGCCGACGAGCACGGGGCGGCCCGCCGCGTGCATCTGCTCGATCTCGTTGACCACGGCGTTGAACTTGGCCCGCTCGTTGATGTAGATAACGTCGGAGTTGTCGTCGCGGATCATCGGCCGGTGGGTGGGGATCATCACCACATCGAGGCCGTAGATCTTGTGGAACTCCTCCGCTTCGGTTTCGGCGGTACCAGTCATACCGGCGAGCTTTTCGTAGAGCCGGAAAAGGTTCTGGAAGGTGATCGTCGCGTAGGTCACGGATTCCCGTTGAATGGGGAGGCCTTCCTTGGCTTCGACCGCCTGATGAATGCCGTGACTCCAGCGGCGGCCGGGCATGAGCCTGCCGGTGAACTCATCGACGATGATGATCTCGCCGTCCTTCACGACATAATCGCGATCGACGCGCTTCAGGACTTCGGCATCGAGGGCGGCTTCGAGGTGGCGGGCGAGGCGAGGGTCTCCGGCGAAGATATCCCCGGAACCGAGGGTCTTCTCGATCCGTTCGATGCCTTCCTCTGTGAGCGCGACGTGCTTCGACTTGTGATCGACGACGTAATCGGCGTCCTCCCGCAGGGATTTCATGGCTCGCGCGAAGGAGAGGTAGGTGCCGCTCGCCTCTTCCGCCGCTCCGCTGATGATCAGGGGCGTCCTCGCCTCGTCGATGAGGATGTTGTCGACTTCATCGACGATGGCGTAGTACAGCGGCCGCTGCACCTTCTGCTCCCGTTCGCGGACCATGTTGTCGCGCAGGTAGTCGAACCCGAATTCGTTGTTGGTGCCGTAGGTGATGTCGCAGGCGTAGGTCGAGCGGCGATCGCAGGGGCGGAGGTCGTCGAGTCCACCTGTGCTTCCTTCTTCGCCGGGCCGGTAGCCGGGTTCGTAGATGTAGGAAACACCGCTGTTCTGGACGATGCCGATGCTCATGCCGAGGGCGTGGTAGACCGGGCCGTACCAGGCGGCATCGCGCCTCGCGAGGTAGTCATTGACGGTGACGACATGGACGCCGCGGCCCGCCAGGGCGTTGAGATAGACCGGAGCGACGGCGGTCAGGGTCTTCCCTTCGCCGGTCCGCATCTCGGAGATCTTGCCTTCGTGAAGGGCGATTCCGCCCATGAGCTGGACATCGAATGGGCGCTGCTCGACCCTTCGCCAGGCTGTTTCGCGGGCGACGGCGAAGGCCTCGGGCAGCACATCTTCGAGCGTCGCTCCCGCCGCGATCTCCGCTTTTAGGGCGGCCGAGCGGGCGAAGAGCTCGTCGTCGGGCAGGGCCACTGTCTCGTCGTTGAGCGCGTTCACTTCTTCAACGATGGCGCGGAGTCGTTTCAGTTCTTTGTCGTTCGAATCGCCAAGGATCCGGCCGATGAATTTGAGCTTGGGCATAGTGGCTATCAGTGTACCGCACCCGGCGACAGGAGATCGTTCAGGTGTGATGGCGGGGGCCGCGTCCGGCCTGTGGCCGCACCCTCAGGTCAGCGAGATGTCCCGCCCCGGTGATACATCGGTGCGCCGCTTCCGCCCTTGCGCAGGAGGATCACTTCGGCCAGGACGCTGATGGCGATCTCTTCCGGGCTCTCCGCGCCGATATCCAGGCCGATCGGCGTTCGAACTTTCGCTAGCTCCGCGGCGTCGAGGCGCTCGTCGGTGAGGTGGTCGAGCACTGCTCGCGTTCGGCGCTTCGAGCCGATCATGCCGAGGTAACCGGCTCCGCGTCCGAGGCAGCGCCGGAGGGAGAGCTCGTCCTGCTTGTGGCCCCGCGTAACGAGGACGATGGAGGTGTTGGCGTCGATTGGGAAGCGGTCCAGGGCGGCTTCGAAGTCGTCGCAGATGACTTCGTCGGCGTCCGGGAGCTTCTCCGGGTCGGCGAAGTCTTCGCGGTCGTCCAGGACGGCGACGTAGTAACCGAGGAACTTCGCCAGGCGGGCAACGCAGCGGCCAACGTGGCCGGCTCCAACCACGAGGAAGACGGGCCGATGCTCCACGACCTCGATATAGACGCTTGTCGCGTCTGCGACCGTGCGCGGGGTCAGGCTAAGCGCCGCGGGCCCTTCGTTGACGTAGACGGTCTCGGCCGCGTGGCGGGCGAACGCTCCGACGGCGTAATCGGCCACGGCCGCCTCAAGCTCGGCATCACCGAGCGCCCCCATCCGCACCCCGGAGGCCGAGACGAGCATTCGGCTCCCGGCCGCCAGGTTCCTGGGTCCGGGTTCGAGAATGGCGGCGAGCACCACCGGTTCGCCGCCTTCGGCGGCAGCCAGCAGGCGTTTGGTCAGTTCCAGCATAACGGGAGTTTACGCGACTCCCGGCCATCCGTCCCCGTTACCGGGAGCCGATGGTAGAGTTGGCGCGCCCCAACCACGCTCTGAGGAACCGCCATGGACCAGCTCTCGATTGAACTCCCCAACGGCCGCATCGACGGCTTCTGCGACCCGCGATTTCGTGAAGTGGCTCGCGAGTTCGAGCGCAACTTCCGCAAACGTGACGAAGCGGGCGCCGCCGTCTCCCTGACCCTCGGTGGCGAGACCGTTGTGGACCTCTGGGGCGGAATGGTCGCTGAGGGGCGCCCCTGGGAACGGGACACGGTCTGCGTCGTCTTTTCCTGCACGAAGGGTGCGACCGCGATCTGCGCGCACATTTTGGTGAGCCGCGGCAAGCTCGATATCGAGGCTCCCGTCGCCGATTACTGGCCCGAGTTCGCGACCAATGGCAAAGAGCGCGCGACTGTCCGGATGATGCTGGACCACTCGGTTGGTGTACCGACGTTCCATAACGCGCTCAAGCAGCGCGCGGCGCTGGATTGGGACTATATGTGCGAACGGCTGGCGGCCGAAGAGCCCTTCTGGAAGCCGGGGACGCGCAACGGTTACCACATGATCAACTTCGGCTGGACCGTGGGCGAACTGGTTCGGCGGGTGAGTGGGAAGTCGTTGGGGACGTTCTTCGCCGAAAACGTGGCCGGGCCGACGGGCGCCGAGTTCTGGATCGGCCTGCCGGAGGTGATCGAGCCGCGCATCGCGCCGATGATCCCGTACGTTCGCCAGAGTGGGGAGCCGCTCAGCGCCTTCGAGTTGGCGATTGTTGAGGACCGCAAGGGCATCTCCGCCCTGGCGATGGTGAATGGGGGTGGCTGGAACCCGGCGGAGCGCGAGGCCCGGGCGGCGGAAGTCGGTGGCGGCGGCGGCTTCGCCAACGCTCGTGGGCTGGCCGCCATCTACGCGCCGCTGGCCTGCGGGGGCTCCCTTCCCGGCGCAGCGCTCGTCGATTCGCTTACCCTCTCCCGGATGGGGCCGATCTCGGTCTCGACGAACGAGGACGCGACGCTGATGATCCCAACGAAGTTCGCGCTCGGGTTCATGAAGTCGATGGATAACCGGCGGGCGGCCGCGGGCAAGACGGACAGCGTCATCCTCAGTGGTCCCGCTTTCGGACATGTGGGCGCCGGTGGCAGCATCGGCTTCGCCGATCCGGAGGCTGGGATGAGCTTTGGGTACGCCATGAACCGGATGGGCAAGGGGATCCTGCTGAACAGCCGCGGGCAGGCGCTCGTCGATGCGGCCTACCGCTCGCTTGGCTACGCCTCCAACGAAAGCGGCGCCTGGGCAAAGTAAGGGGCCCGGCCGGGGTCGCCCTGCTCGGAGTTGTTCACCGGCGCGCCGTATACTCGGTCGAATGCACGCCCGCGCCGGACTGATTCTCGCGAACCGCGCCTTCGAGGATAACGCTCGCGGCGCGGATGGCGCGCGCCAAACCGTGGCCACCAGCGGCGGTCTGCTGGCGGCCGTCCGCCCCGCCATCCAGCCGTGGGAAGGGGGCGCGGGGACGACCTGGATCGGCGCCGCGCCACTCCGGCCAGGGGAGAGGGACACGCTCGATGACGTTGAGTTCGTCGATCTCCCCAATGGGAAGCTCCGGCAGCGGCGCCTGACATTCGACCATGCGACGTGGGCTGGCCATTACTCGGCTGTAGCGAACGGCTTCCTGTGGCCGCTGCTCCACCTCGTGCGGCTGTCGTTGCCCGAGCTGGCTCCCTACTACCCGCGCCCGGCCACGCCTTCATCCGCGGAGTGGGCGGCATTCGAGCGCGTGAACCGGGCCTTCGCCACGGCCGCCAGCGGTGAGCCGGCCGGGACGGCCTGGATCCACGATTACCAGCTCGCGCTCGCGCCGGCGATGCTTCGCCGTCTCTCCCCGGGCCGGCCGATCGGGTTCTTCCTGCACACGCCGTTCCCTGACCCGGAGGTGGCGACGGGAGCGCTCGATCCCGCGGGCTTCGGCCGCGTTTCCGCGATCGTGAGGGGCCTGCTTGGTGCGGACCTTGTGGGCTTTCAGAGTAAGCCGGATGTCGCGCGGTTCGCGGCCTGGCTGAAGCGCCATGAAGGCCTTGAGCCCGTTGCGGGGACGGTCCGCCTCGACGGGCGCACCGTGCGGTTCGGTGACTACCCGGTCGGGATCGACGCCGACGAAGTGGACGCCCTCGCTGCCCTTCCCGGTGGGTCTCCGGAGGCGCGGGAAGCGGCCGCCCTGGGGCTCCCCCTGGTCGTCGGCCTCGAACGGTCTGACTACACCAAGGGCATCCCCGAACGGCTGGAATCGATTGCGGCGGCGCTAGAATCCGGCTCACGGTTCGCCTACCTCGGTATCGCCGCGCCGACCCGATTGGGCGTAGCCGCCTACGACCGCCTTGAGGCGGCGATTCGCGCCGCCGCCGCGCGCGCCCAGCGGGCCGCTACGGTCGCGGGAGTACCGTTCCTCCAGCTTCGTCGCGGGATCCCGTTCCAGGATGTCGTTGCCCTGCAACGTGAGGCCGACGTCGTGTTCACGTCGTCGCTGGCGGACGGGATGAACCTCGTACCGCTGCAGTCCGCGGTCGCCCAATCCTGCCGTCCGGCCGGGCGGCGCGCCGTTCTGATGGCCGGCCGTGATGCTGGCGTGAGCCAGGCGTACGGCGGTTCTGCTGGCGTTGGACTGGTGATTATCGATCCGTTCGATCGGGCGGCGACAGCGCGGACGCTGGCGGCGGCCGTGGCGGGGACGGCGAGCCGCGTTACCGACGCCTTCATTCAGCAGGTCCGGGGCAACGACGCGCGGGCCTGGGCAACACGATTCTTGACCGACCTGGAGGATGCGCTTTGCTAAACCTGGCCGCCATCGAACAGCTTCGATCCCTGGCGGCGGCGCGCGGACCGCTGCTCATCGCCACCGACCTGGATGGCACACTCGCCCCGATCGTCTCCCATGCGGCGGATGCGCGCGTGCCGGCGGCGACGCTCGCTGTGTTGGACAGGCTGGCGACGGCGGCCCGGGTGGCCGTCATCACGGGCCGCGACCTGAACACGGCCCGGCGGATGGTGCCCTGCGAGGGGGTCGTCGTCGTCGGCAGCCACGGCCTGGAAGCGAGCTTCGAGAACGACCTTCTGCCGGGCGTGGACCGCCTGGCTCTTGGGGGAGCGCTGGAACGGGTGGAGCAGCGCGTCGTCTCGGCCGTGCCGAGCGCGTTTCTCCACGTCGAGCGGAAGGCGATCTCGACGGCGTTTCACTACCGCTTGACGCCGGAACTGGAGCCGCAGCTGCGCCGCGTGCTCGCTGACCTGCCGCCCGGCCTGCGCCTGCGTGAGGGGCGGATGGTCCTCGAGATCGTCCCGGATGCCCGGGGTGGTAAGGATCTCTCGCTGTTGGCGCTGGCGAACCAGTACAAGGTGAAGTCCGTGCTGGTGATGGGTGATGACGCGACGGACGCAGCGATGTTCCGGGCGGCGCTGAAGCTGGCGGGCGACGGCGGCGTGCACGTGCTTCTCGCGGGCGTCTCGGGCGGGACGGAGACGCCGGAAGAGATCGCGGAGCTGGCCGACGTGATGCTCCGTTCGACGGACGAGGCGCTGGAGGCGCTGGAGACGGTGGCGCGGGCGCTGGGGGTCTAAACGTCAGGCCTTCGGGTAGTAGCCGCGCTCGTCTTCGCAGAGGCGAAGGCCTATCGTGCCCGCCAGTCCTTCCGGCACCCCGGGTAGCGAGGCATCGAGCTTCTCGACGACGGCGATGCCGCTCTCCCCAAGTCGCGCGACCTGCTGATACTTCACCGTCATCGGTGCATTGGGGATGTCGTGGGGCTCTTCTGGCGTAATGATCAGCATGGTGACTCGCTTTCCGACACCGCCTGGGAGCGTCTTCCAGGAGATGAAGACCTGGGTCTTCACCGCGTCGTGTCCGTGCGCAGGGGCCGCGACTTCGGTTCCCGGCTCAGGTTCGTTGCCGAAGCACGCCCAGAGCACGTCGATGCTGCTACCGTCGTTTTCGAATCCAGCGATATCGAGGGCCGCGATCGCGCCGAGCCGGATGATTTTCGCCACCTCGGTCCCGTCGTTCCACCAGCCCTTGTCGGGGTCGTACTTTGGTGCGGGGTGGGTGTCTGAGTGGGTGGAGCCAGTCGAGCTGGAAGTCTCCTCTGCCGGGAGCTTTGCCCGTTTCCCGAACCAATGACTTTCCACGTGAGCGACCTGGTTGCGAAAGGGGTTGCCCGCGGCTTCGCCCGCCTCACCGCCGCGACGGAATACGCTTCCGCCCTCCCGATCCTGTTCCGTGAGGAACTGGTTGAACGCCGGGTCCCCACCAAGGTTAGCAAGGTCGCTCTCGAAGCTGCCTGGATTCACTTCGGGCTTCACGGCCTCGAGCGCAACCCGCATCGCTCTCCGCCCCTCGGCCGTCGAGTACAAATCGTCGAGACGCTTGAAGATGGGGCCTTTGTAGACGTGGTCGGGCATGTTGGGCATGGCGGTTCTCCTTCTCTCGGGCTGGCACCGTCGGCGGTCGTCCGCCGGGGGCGCCAGTCCCATCTGAGACTGGCGCCAGCATAGCCATTGGTCCGGGGAAGACAACTGGATTGTGTGACATATGTCACACAATCGCGTCGCGGGCGACGCCTACGGCCGCAACTCCCAGAGCTGCATCCGTTCCGGGAATCCCTTCATGTCGTGAACGCCACAATCTTCGAACGTGAAGCCGTGGCCGGCCGCCGCCTGCATGACGCTCGCCGAAACGAGCACCTGGTTGTCCTTCGCCAGGGCACAGATGCGGTGCGCCGCCGTCACCGCCGTGCCAAAGAGGTCGTGGCCGGAAGAGAGCGCTTCCCCGGCGTTGAGGCCGACACGCACGGCCAGGGGTGTGTCCGGGGCGCTCAGCTGGCGCTGTTCGAAGTCGATGGCGACATCGCGCGCCGCCAGCAGGGCATCGGGAATGCTGGGGAAGGTGGCGAAGACGCCGTCGCCGGTGTGCTTGACGCGCCGGCCGCCATGACGGCCGATCGCTCGCGAGAGGATAGCGTCGTGCTCGACGAGGACGCCGCGCACCCAGCGCTCATCGCCGATGAGGTGGTTCAGGTGGGTCGAATTCCCGATGTCGCTCACCATGATTACCTGGAAGCCGCCGGCGAGGGGCGCTGCGTCAGCGCCGTCCCCAGGGTTGGCGTTGGCCTCTGCGCGGTCGAGTACGGGCATGCCGAGGAAGGCCCGCGCGTGGCGTGCGTATTCGTGCGCACCAGCTTCCTGGAAGGCCTGGAGGGCAGCGGCGGCGAGGCGTGTGGCCGCTTCGTCCTCCCGGCCCTCGCGCTCCAGGGCGCGCGCATGGTCGAGCGCTACGCGACCGGCTTCGAGGGCCATGCCCTGGCGGCGTGCCAACTCAGCCGCCTCAAGATAGGCGGCGAACGCCAACTCGACCTTCCCATCGAGGAGGAGGGCGTTCGCTCTCACACGCGGGATGAAGGTTGTTGCCACGGTGGCGATCACCAACCCTCGCTCCAACGCTGCGTCCATCAGTTCGGAGAGGCCGGCGATCAGCGGGGCTCTCCCGGCCAGCATCGCGATATCGGTGAACGCGCAGGCGTAGGGGAGGGCCACCTCCGGCGCTCGCCGCCGAAGGTCGGGCAGGTGTGATTCGGCGAGTCCGTCGTAAATGCCGCTGGCATCGGCGAAGGTCGCTTCTATGAGCGCTGAAAGCATGCGGCTGGACCCGGAGCCGAGGCGCCTGGGCGTGGTTCCGCCATCGATTGTCCCACCGTGGAGCGCATCCCTGGCACCGGCGAGGTCTCCCCGTGCGGCCCGCAGGCTCGCGAGGGCCGGTTGAATCATCAGCGGGACCCAGGCGTGGCCCGAACGCTCGGCATGCGCGCCTGCCGTCAGTGCCAGGATCTCCGCCCCTTCGTCGTCGAACCGAGCGGCGGCGGCGAGGAACTCAACGGCGAGGCTCACGGCGAGGGACGACTGTTCGTGGCGCGTCCGGCAGTGCTGCTGCGCCTCACGGGCGACGCTCGTCGCGAGTTCAAGTTCGCCCTGCTGGAACCAGGCGAGGGCTATACGCGATAGCGCGTTGCCCTCGCGCAAGGAGTCCTGTACGCGCCGGGCGGCGGCCAGCGAATCCTGGAACGCAGACCGCGCCTGGCGCGGGTCGTTCGCCAGCCAGTGGGCCAGCCCGGAGGAGAAGTGCGCTTCTGAGCGAAGCGATTCGTCGCCAGCGATTCGGGCCAATTCGAGGGCCCGGTCGGCCGCGATCCTGGCTTCGAGGGCTTCACCCACGCCATAGGCGCTGGATGAGATCTGGGTCCAGAGCTCGACTGTGCATCCAGGTAGCAGCCCTTCCAGCCGTTCCGCGTCTTGAATCAGGGCTACACGGTCAACCGGGACGGCGGCCGCTACCTGGGCGCGGGCGCGCTCCGTCAGGGTGCGAGCGACATCGGCCCACATCCCGGCAGCCTGGAACCCCGCGAGCGCTTCATCGTAGTGGGGGATGCTGGACTTTCGGTCCATCCCGCGGTGGAGAGCCAAGGCGAGATTGAACTCGATGTTGGGCCGCTCTTCCTGCCCCAGCTGCCCGGCATTGAGGCCGGCGAGCGCCAGTTCGTAGTAGCGAATAGCTGTCGCCCAGGCGTTCAAGCGTGATGCTTCGTGACCGGCGCGGAGGGCGTAGGCGGCGGCCTCTCCCGTCGGCGCCACCTGGCCGGCAGAAGCCAGCTGATCGGCGATCACGCTGATGTCGTGAGGCGAGCGGGCCATGAGCCGTTGGGCGATCGTGGCATGAAGCCGCTGGCGGCGAGCGGTAGATGCTGAGAGCCGTAGCGCGTCGCGAATCAACGGATGGGCAAAGCGGTAGCTCCAACCGTCTTCTTCAACCAGCCTTCCGGCGATCGCCGCGTCCATCAGCTCGATGACGCGCTCCTCCGGCAGGTCCAGTGCGGCGACCAGGCGGGAGACGGTGAAGTCGTCGCCGAGGAGCGCGGCGATGGTCAACGCGCCTTTCAAGTCCTCGGCGATTCCGTCGACCCGATCGGCGATGGTTCGGGCCAGCTCTGCCGGGAGCGGCAGGTCCCCGGGTTCGAGGGGGCTCTCGAGCGCTCCTCCTTTGGTCGCGAGCGCTCCTCGCCGGTCCAGGTTGTCCAGCGTCTCGATCACGAAGAGTGGATTTCCCCGTGTCCTCCCGGCGATCCGGAAGAGGAGGCCGGGTGTGCAGGAGTGAGCCGTGACAGCCCGCACGAGGGCGCCGATCTCGGCTTCATCGAGCCCCGAAAGGGTCAACGGCCGAGCGACCGTTTCGCGGCGAATCCGCTCTACCTGGCGGGCCACCTGGGAATCCGGCTCGGGCGGACGCAGGACGAGGCAGAGAACGACTCGCGCCTGATGGGTAAGCGCGGCGTCGCCCAGAGCGAAGGCGATCTGGACCACGGCATCACGCTCGGCCGAATTGCCGGACTGGAAATCGTCGATCACCAGGAGCAACGGCCTTCGCCTGGCGAGGGCGAGAACGCCGGCCGCCAGCGCTGGCCCGACTCCGGCCTGGTCGCCGCGCGGCTGGCTGGGGGTGAAGGACTCGTGGTCGCCCTCCAGGGCCTCGAGAGCCGCGGCCGCCCGGCCGAGGTGGGGGATATCGAGAACGCCAGCCCTGCGTAGTTCGGGGATGAGGCTGCTCCGGAAGGATTGAAACGGGACGCCGGACCCTTCGACGAATCGGACGAAGCAGGTCTGGAACTCCCGTTGCCGGGCGTGCTCCTGGACTTCACGTGCCAGCCTGGTCTTGCCGACGCCCGCTTCGCCCTCGACCAGGACGATGCGCGGCTCGCCCTTCCGGGCCGTGTCGAGGTGCCCGAGCAGGAGGCCCAGTTCCCGCGAACGACCGACGAAGGCGGGCGGTGACGAGATAGCAAACGGTTCAGGCGTGGCCACGCCAACCTCCTCCGCCCCCGGCGCATCGTAAGCGAAACGGAGACGACTCACAGCGACGCAGTTCACACAGGTAGGGAGGCCGAAGCACAACGCCCGCTAGATCGGCCGCGGGGCTCCGGGCAGCGTCAGCCGAGCGCGGCTCTCGACGCACTGACCTGCCCGAGATCGTCTTCGTCTCTCGCCCGGGCGCTGGTGGTCTAACGGCGTACTGGCAACACCGGAGTGGCCCCGACCGGGCGACCCAACGCCTGGACGCCGATCTGGCCAAGTGCGGAGAGGCTATCCCAGCGGCTGTCCATGAGCTCCGCCTTGACGAGGACGCCGCCCTCGATCGTCGCCGAGCCCACGCTCAGGACCTTCAGGTGGACTTCCCGTCCCGTCGCCGGGGCGCCGAGGCCCAGTCCGTTAGCCCGGATCTCCAGCCTTTTGGGGTCGCCGTCGGAATCCGCTTCGCTACTCCGGGCCGAAGCGCGTGGGAAAGCGGGGTCCGCACCGGTGTGGCGGCCGCGGAAGACCCAGCTGACGCACAAGCGGTCACCGACGGCGAACGTCTCGGCCCAGTTCACGTCTTCGGCCGGGGACCACGAGACATCCGCGCCGAGCTCCAGGCCGAAGACCTCGCGGAAATGGGACGCAGCCCACACGCCGAGAGCCTCGGCGATCGCCCTGCGTTCCACGGTCGAACCATCTGAAAACCGGCCGCTACTGTCTGGCATCGTCTTCCTCCTCGTTTGGCTTTCGCTGGCTGGGCCCGTGGGTGCGGCTCAGGGGTCCGGCGTTACACCGCCGTCCCTCTGGGCCATGAGCCGCTTGATTGGGGTCGAGTCGAGCGGGGCGGTGGGCCGTACGATCACCATGCCTTTGCTGGTGCGGTCGCGCTTCGCGGCTCTGCGGTCCAGGGTAGTGACAATGAGATCCTCGACGAGGAACTTCACCGGCGGCGTGACCAGCAGGAGGGTGACCTGGCGGCTGTTCCAGACAACCTGGCATTCGAACCCATCGCCCTTGCCACACACCCAGAGGATCTCGACCGGCCTGCTTGGCGGCAGAGTCGCGCCTGTCGCGAACGGGTCCGTGCCGTCATCGATCCCGAGGGCCGTTTCCAGGGCCTCAATCATTCCGTGGGCCATGAGGACCTTGGCGGATTGCACCACCTTGTCGGTTGGCGCGCCGACGGTGGCGTGTCCGTTCACGTTCATCACATCGGGATTCAAAGGGTCCACGGGCAGACTGAGGGTGCGAAAGAAGGACGACCGCGGCCCGTGGCCGACTCCGAACCAGTCCGCCTGGGTGTGGTCTATGTCTTCAGCCGTGGGAAAGAGATCGTTGCCGAACATGCCGCTACTGAGCTTGACTACCGTGTCCAGGCCCGCGGCCACGGCTTCTTTGAGCGCCTTGAGCATCGCGTACTGGTGCTCCGACGTTTCCAGGTACTTGTCGAAACTTGCGAAAATCGTTCCCTTCGCTACAACTGTCGGCATACCGACCATTGAGTCACCTCCACCAATCCGCCTGATGGCCGCAATCTGCGCCGGTTGGGACCGCTCGTCAAGCCCGTTGTGTGGGCCGCTTCACACTGCAACGCGATAGAGCGTCATTCGCTCGGTCAGGCCCTTCAGGGCGAACCGTCCGTAGCGCTGGAACTCTACGCCCGGGGCGGCGACGGACGATCGCGCCGGGTCGGATATCAGTATGTCGCCCGCCTGTCCGCGGGCGCAGATCCGGGCGGCGGTAGAAACCGCGATGCCGAAGAGGTCCTCGCCCATCTCCACCGCTTCTCCGACGTGGACGCCGATTCGAACCATGAGCCGTTGATCGGGATGCTCCGGGAGGGCGAGCGGCATCAGGGTCTGGATGTCGCGCGCGCAACGCACGGCCGATGTCCCGTCGCGGAAGGAGGCGAAGAAGCCGTCTCCGGTGCGCTTCACTTCCTTTCCACCGGCATCGCGAATGCACATGCGCGTCGATCGGTCGTGCAGCTGCAGCAACCGCGCATAGGTCGCGTCACCGAGCGCCAGCTGGAGCGGCGTCGATCCGACGACATCGGTGAACATGAAGGCGCGGAGGCCGCTGGTCGCCATCTCTTCGATCGCCTCACCGCTGACCACGACGTCCGGTACCAACTCTTGGGCGACGCGCGCGAGGAAGGCGAGCGCATCGGCCGGGCCGTGAACCCCCGCAGTCTCGATCAGTGAGCGCTCCACTTGCTCCCGCGTGGCTGAACTGACCAGCAAGGCCCGTTCCAGCGATGATCCCGAGAGGCCGTTGGCCATGGCGGCCAACACGTCGTACTCGAGTTCGGAGAGCCCGTTCGGGTAGGCGGCCGTGCTCAACGCGGCACCCGGCGAGAAGCCGTTCGCGGTGGCCAGGGCCGCGGCATCGGCCTGCAGCCCGGCGAGGCCTCGTTCGCGGGCGACGGCTGTGACTGCAGCGATGAGGCGGCCGGCGCGCTCGCGGTCGCCCTCGGAGGCCCGTTGCGCCAGCAGGCGAGCGAGCGCAAGGTCGCAGAGCGCTCGTTCTATGGGGAGCCCCAGGAGGTCCGCGGTGCTCGCGGCGGCCTCCAGGGCGGCGACGGCTTCATCCGCTGGCGCACTGAATGCGAGCGATGAGGCCGTCAACCGCTCGAGGAAGAGCGGCGGTGAAAGCGACAACCGTAGCCCGCTCGTGGTGGCACGCGCGAGGATGTCGAGCGTACCGCTGGGGGCCGACTCTCCTACGAAGTGGGAGACGACCGCCCGCGAGCCCGCCACGCCAAGCGCCAGTACATCCGGGAGGTCCGTCATCCATGCTGCCCGCGCCGGGTACTGCCCGAGGGCCTCGCGCACGGTCTCCACGGTGGCGTATGGCGGAAGGAGGAGCCGCAAAAGCCAGGCGGCCGGCGGCCCCACGGATCGACCCAGCAGCTCAAGGGCATCCGCCGCCTCGCGAGGCCGCCCTCGCAACATTCGCGCCTGAACCAGCGGCGCGTACAAGAACGGCGCGGACCACGCGTAGCCCGAATAGTCGATAGCTGATTGGGCCCTGGATGCTGTCTCTTCCGCCTCGTCCAGTTCGCCCTTCGCAACCAACAGGCAGATTTTCACGGCAAGGACCAGCGAAAGCTCAGCGAAGTCCCGTATTCGCTCCGTCACCTCAAGGCCGCGCTCGATTGCGACTGTGGCCTCCTCCAGGCGACCGAAGGCGAGGAGTGCCATTGCCTGGCGCGGGTAGGCCCAGCCGAGGTGCCACGGATCGCCCGTTCGCGTCGCTATTGCCACCGCTTCATCGAAGCTGGCCAGGGCGAGCTTTGGCTCCATGGCCCGGAGGAGTGAACTGCCGAGCGCTGTGCAGGCCTGGGCGGCCGTTGTCCAGGATTCTGCCCGTACGGCGAGATCTCGCGCCTGCCCGGCGACGCGGACGGCTTCTGGCGAGCCGCCGACGAAGAGCAGTTCAGCCCAGAACGAAAGGACTTCCGCGCGCGCCGCGTCGTGTCCTTCGCCCGCCGCGGCAAGGAATTGTTCGAGCGACGCTGTATCCAACGGTTCGTTGGTCTGGACGGCTCCCGACCTTCCCCAGCCAACCAGGCTCGACGCCCACCGGTCGATGTCACCCAGCTCTTCGTAGATCGCGGTGGCCAGCAGGAATCGCTGGCGGCTGGCGGTGAAGTCCATCGCGCGGTGGTGCGCTTCGCCCGCCTTGCTGTAGAGCGCTGCCCGGTCAGCCGGGCTCAAGCCTTCAATGAACCCGGGAGCGGCGAGCGCGGCTTCGGCATAGCGCACGCTCTCATTCCAGGCATTGGCCGAATAGGCCAGTTGCGAAGCTTCGCGGCAGAACGGGCCGACGAGCGCCTGGTTCGCTTCAGGGCCAGCGCCAACCAGGTGATGCGCCACGACAAGCGGACTTATGGGCTCGCCTTCGGCCGCGATGAAACGGTTCGCAATGTCGCGATGAAGACGACGGCGCTGTTGTGAACTCAACGTGTCGTGGCATGCTCGCCGCAGCAACGGGTGGGCGAACCGGTAGCTCTCGCCCCCGTATTCGCCAAGCACGGACTCGTTGCAGCCGACATCGATGTGGGCTTGCATCTCGTCGAGCGTGGCGGCGGTGGCAACTTCCAGGTCATGAACGGTGAACTCGTCGCCCAGGAGGGCGGCTACACCGAGGGTCCTGAGCACGCCCTTCTCGATCTGCTTCACGCGCGCCCGGATGGCGGCCATGACTTCCGCCGGGAGCGGCAGCTGTGCCGGATCGACGCGAGCGTTAAGGAAGCCCTGTTCGAGGCTTAAGACTCCGAGGGCGGAGAGGGCACGGAGCGATTCGAGGACGAAGAGCGGGTTGCCGGCCGTGGCCTCTTGCAGGCTCGCCAGCAGGACGCTGGAGCATCTCGTGGATGTCGCCGAGCGGACGAGGTCGCTCAACCCGAGCTCATCCAGGCCCTCGACCCGTATTGTTCGCACACCGGCCTCTCGCCGGATCCGGGCGAGCGCCTTCCCTAACGGCTCCTCGGCCTCAACGGGCCGGTGAATTCCGACGAGCGCGATGCGGGAACCTCGCTGGGTGGCGGTGTCGGAGATGGCGAGGGCGAGGTGTAAGAAGGCTTCCAGGGCCTGCGCTTCTGCCCACTGGAGGTCGTCGATCACGAAGAGCAGCGGGGCGTCGGCCGCGAGCGCGAAGGTCCCTCGGATGATCGCCTGGACGAGCGCGCCGGGTTGCTCCGGGACCGGGCTCGCCAAGCCGGCTAACCCGGAGAGCAGGCGCAGGGCGTTCGCGCCCGGCCCTACTTCCTCCACCGTGAGCTTGCCGAGGCGATCGAGTTCCGGGACCAGGGCGGTGGTGAACGCGAGGTATGGCACGGCTCCGTCATCGAGGAATCGGCCGAAGAGGGAGCGTGCCCCGGCCGCTTCCGCCTGGCGGCCAAGTTCCCGGGCCAGGCGTGTCTTGCCGATCCCGGGGTCGCCTTCGAGAAGGACAACGCGCGGGTGTCCTGATCGCGCCGCCGTCAGCTCATTGAGCAGCGTCCGCATTTCGATGGACCTGCCCACGAAGGTGGCGGGTGACGAGATAGCGACCGGTTTGGCGGTAGCCCAATCAATCTCCTGTCCGGGCGCCATTGGGCCGGCAGGCGCGGGGCATAGCTTAACCGGAACGCTGGCGGCGCACAGCGATGCGCTTCACACCCGGCGTGGAGGGCCCAGCCAGGTACTTGCTTCAGTACGTTTGGCGTGAGCTGCGGGCATCTCTCCCTCTCTCCCCGAGACCCTGCTCCCTCTGCGGCGGGCGAGGGGGAGCGACTGTTGACGGACCCACAATCTCTCGCCGATTTCTTGACCTGGTACTACCCCAGGGCGGCCTTCACGGCGGCGCTGACCTGGTCGATCGCCTTCATCCCATCGTCGATCGCGGCGTTGCCGTAGAAGCCGTGGATCTGGCCGTCGTAGCGCTGCGACTGCACGGCCACGCCGGCTTGCTTGAGGCGGGCCGCGTAGGCCTCGCCTTCATCGCGAAGCGGGTCGAACTCGGCGGTGATGACGATCGCTGGTGGCAGGCCGGAGAGGTCGTCCGCTTTCAGGGGCGAGGCCATCGGGTCGTTGCCATCGGCGGGCGACTTGAGGTAGTGGTTCCAGAACCAGACCATCGAGTCTTTGGTGAGCAGGTAGCCATCTGCGTTGTCGCGGTAGGAAGCTGTGTCGAAGTTGTGGTTGGTGACGGGGTAGATGAGCGCCTGGAAGCCGATCGCGGGTTCGCTGCTGGCCCTGGCCATGAGGGCGACGACAGTGGCGAGGTTGCCGCCGGCGCTATCGCCGCCAACCGCGATCCGGTGGGCGTCCACGCCGATCGAGGCGGCGTTGTCGGCCACCCACTTCGTGGCGGCGTAGCAGTCCTCGGCGGCCGCCGGGAACTTCGCTTCCGGGGCGAGCCGGTAGTCGACGGAGACAACGATGCAATTCGACCGATTCGTCATCGCGCGGCAGGTGAAGTCGGCGCCGTCGAGGTTGCCGATTACCCAGCCGCCGCCGTGGAACCAGACGAGTGCGGCACGGGTTCCGCCGGAATGCGGCGCCGGGGTGTAGATCCGTACGGCGATATCGCCGGCGGGGCCGGGTACCGTGCGGTCGACGACGCTGCCGACGACCTCGCCCTCGGGCCGCGGGAAATCGGCCAGGCTGGCGCGCACGGCTACGGGGTCGTCGCCGGTGAGCGTGATGCCCATCTGCGCCATCACATCGACGATCGCTTTGGCCTGGGGATTGAGTGGCATGGTGGGTACCTCCGGGTGCCGCGTTCGAAGAACGGCGAAAGAACTCAGGGTGAAGAGGGTTGTTCCGCCGCCGATGGGGCGGAGGGAATGGCGGCGCCAGCTACCTGGCGGCGGATGTTCGAAAGCAGGCCGGCGATGACGCGCGCGACCTCTTCTCCCTGTTCAAGGAGCGCGGCGAACTCACCTTCGTCCAGGTGGCCGCGGTCGAGGGCGAGGTAGAGGTGAGAGCGGGACTCCGCACAGAGCCCCTTCGCGATCACGAGGAAGCGTGAGAACTCGGTGAGATTTCCCCGGTCGTAGCCTTCGGCGATCTTGGAGGCGACGGATGCGGTCGAACTGTTGAGCTGTCCGGCGAGGCTGGAGTCGCGCTGGAAGGTGCCGCGGCTGGAGCTTGCGTAGACCGCGCGCGAAAAGAGCCGGGCCTTTTGCCAGGCGGCGAGGTCTTCGAATCTATTGACGATCGCCACTGCGTTCTCCGTGTCCGCGCGGGGGAGTTCCCGCGCCTGGCGCCGTTCCAACTTAGCTGATGCCGTTGCCGGTGAGTTCCGGCACCGGCCCTCACCCCGGCCTCTCTGCCACCGCGGTAGGAGAGAGGTTCGTTCCAGTCGCCCAGCGCTTCCTACAATCAAGGTTGGTGGAGCACTAGGAAACGAGCGTTCCGAGGATGCGTTCGAGGCTGGCCGGGTCGCCCTGGGGCATGCCGATGATCGGGAGGTCGACGCCGAGTTGGCGGCGCTCTTCGATGCCGGCGGCGACGGTTTCGAGGTCGCCCCAGATGGCCGTCTCGTCGAGCATGCGGTCGCCCATGGCGGCCATCAGCTCGTCGTTGGTCTGGAAGGGCGCGGGCTTGTGCGTTTCAGCGGCCTTGCGCATGGCGGCGACCTCTTCGGGGAAGCCGTTGCGGCTGAGCATGCGGTGGTAGAAATCGCCCATGTTGGTGACGTACCAGCTGACGGGGCCGGCGGCCATGCGCTTCGCCTTCGCGGGGTCGGGCTCGATGACGGTGGTGAGGGAGGCGACGCATTCGACTGCCCCGGCCGACCGGCCAGCCTTCTCCATCCCCTTGCCGACGGTGGCGAGGCCGTCCTTGAACCTGGACTTTGGCCAGTAGATCGGCATCCAGCCATCGGCGACCTGGCCGACGATCTCCATGCTCTTCGGCGCAATCGAGGCGATGAAGATCGGGATGTGGTTGCGGACGGGGTTGAAGAGCAGTTTGAAGCCGCGCTGGAGCTTGAAGATCTCGCCGTCGTAGAAGACCTTCTCGCCGGCCATGATGAGGTTGATGATCTCGCAGTATTCCTTGATCCGCTGGAGCGGCTTTTCGAACGGCTCGCCGTGCCAGTGTTCGATGACGCGGGAGCCGGAGGTGCCGAGGCCGATGATGACGCGGCCGCCGGAGATCTCGTCGAGTGTGGCGTAGGTCATCGCGAGGACGGCGGGGGAGCGGCCGAAGACGGGCGCGATGCCCGTGCCGAGCTTGATCTTCGATGTCTGGAGGGCGACCTGGGTGAGCAGCGAGAACTGGTCCCGTCCCCACGTCTCCGCTGTGAAGACGGCTTCGACGCCGACTTCTTCGGCGATCTGGATGCGCTTGATCAGCTCTTTGTTCTGTTCGGGATTGCCGGTGAAACCGACGGAGAGGGCGAGGCGTCGCGCCATGGGAGGACCTCCGGTGAAGGGAATTTGCCGACGGAGCCTACCACGCGGGAGGGGTTAGCGGGGAGCGGGGGCGCTCGTAGAGACCGGATGTTGAGCTTCGAGGGTTCGCTTTCGACGGTTGGCGGCGACCCAGGCGGCGGCGTTTGCGGCGGCGACCATGGCAGCCGCTGCGGGCAGTGTCCACCAGGCCATGGCGCGTCCGTTGGCGGCCCAGAGTGCGCTGGCAGTGAGCGCGACGCCGATGAGCGCGCCGGTCGCGACCGTGACGATGGTGGCGCGGCCCGAGGGCCTGCCCGCGAGGACGAAAGCGATCGCTGGGAAAAGGACGGCGGTGGCGAAGATGAGTGCGACGGCGATGGCGAAGAGCCAGCCCTGGTCGGTGGCGCCGCCGACGATGTGGAGGGCGAAGGCAGCGGCGAAGAGGGCGAAGGCGAAGGCGAGGCCGCGGGCGACGTTCATGGGGTTCACGGTAACGGTGAAGTGGCGGAGGCGCAGCGGCCTCCTCTGCAGCGTGATAGCCCCCCTTTCGGTCTCGTCCGACCGGACGTCTGTGGATCGGACGGCGACGGAGACGCTGTCGCCTGCGAGAATCGCAGTCATGTGGAACGCGATCCCCGGTGATGCTGGCCAATGGGCTACTGCTGCGGCGATGGTTTACACCGTCCTCACCGGGGTCCTTGTCCTGACGGCGTGGTGGCAGCTCGGCTCGCTGCGCGATCAGATTGAGAAGAGCGAGCAAGCGAGCACGAAACAATCGGCCCTGCTGCAGGCGGAGGTTGAGCAGGCCGCGAGGGCCAATGAGGCGCAACTGAAGGCGCTCGAAGAAGCGCGGATGGACTCGCTCCGTCCGCTTGTCGTCGCGGTTAGCGCGAAGAGTGTTCCCTTCAGAGGCGCCTGGCGCATCAGTTTAGAAGTAAAGAACGTCGGTGTCGGCCCGGCCCTGGACGTGGTGGCGAGCGTCTGGATTTCGGCGTACGAGGGGTCCGAGAGACCAATGGACGTTGACCGGACTCGTTCTGAATTCGACCGGACCTTCGTGGAGCCGCCGGCTGCCCGGTCCGCTCCGGCGGTGCTCATGGCCGGATCATCGTCGTCGCAGCCCTTGCTGCGGCCGGATGAGCAGGCCGGCTTTCCGAGCGACGACGGCTGGTTTTGGCTTATCGTTCATCTGGAATTCCAGGACGTGTATCGGCGCGAGTTCTGGGGATCCCCAGACCGGCCGCACAGTTTCTCACTCCTCGCCAGGCCACCGCGGGAGTAGCGTCCATCTATGTCGCCGACCGCGCTCAGCCCCTGGCGGCGTGCCCATCGCTTCGGTGTTTCGTCCCAATCCCGTGACAGGCCCGTGCATAACGCTTTCGGGCATTGGTGGTCCGTTCACTCCGAGAGCGCGGTTCAGGCGATGGCCTACTCGGCCTCGATCGGGGTTTGAAGCTCGCTCCGGGCGGCGGACAGCGTGCCCGCGATGCGCCCGGCTGCCACGAACATTGCGCCCACGGCCGCTGGGAGGAGCAGGGAGAGGGCGCGCCAGGCCAGCGTCCCCCCGAGCGCCGTCTCGATCGGCACCCCCCAGCGGTGGAGCAACGCCGGCAGCACCGCCTCCACGGCGCCCGCCCCGCCCGGCAGGTAGGGGATGCAGGAGGCGGCGATCGCCG
>CAZQCR010000022.1:0-21169 GCA_964591745.1 uncultured Anaerolineaceae bacterium | reverse complement strand
GGAGCGCTCTTCGCGGGTTTGGGTTCGCTCTTGGCCGCCGGCGCTTCGCTCTTCGTGGGTTTTGCGTCGCCGCTCGGAGCCGCGGGTTCGCCTTTGGTCTCCGGCTTCGCGCTGGAGTCGCTCTGACCAGCGGCTGCGTTTTCGCCGCTATCGGCGATCGATGATGTCTTGCTTTTGCTATCGGTGGCGTAGAAGCCGCTGCCCTTGAAGACGATGCGGGGGGCGGTGAGGACGCGCTTGGCCGTGCCTTTGCCACACTCCTGGCACTTCTGGGTCGTCGGGGCGTCGAACCCTTCGCGGGTCTCGTAGGTCGTTTTGCACTTCGCGCAGAGATAGTCGTAGGTCGGCAAAGGAATTCCCCGTGAACCAGCAGGTGGCTGAAGCACCATGATAGCACGGCCTTGGCACTCGCCTGTCAAGAGTGCTAAGCGCGCCCGCTTTCCGGGCGCCCCACGCCCGCCGCTACCGGAACGCCCCCGGTTTCCGTAGGATGCGCCGCAAAGGGAGACAGCCATGGACAGCGTTCGCATCGGATCCGGGGACTACACGTATGACGCACTGCCAGCGTGGGAGGAGTTGCCGGACGGCATCACCCTCCGCGAGACACCCGGCGTGGCCGTCGATAGCACCGACAACCTGGTAGCGCTCACCCGCAACACGGACCACCCGGTGATGGTCTTCAACCGCGACGGCAGGCTGTTGCGCACCTTCGGCAAGGGCGTCTTTGATGCGCGCACGCACGGGCTCTTCATCGGGCCGGATGACGCCGTCTGGTGCACGGATGATGGGACGCACTCGATCACGAAGTGGACCATCGATGGCCAGCTGCTGCTCACCATCGGCGCTCCGGGCCAGCCCTCGAAGCGCTGGAGTAACCAGCCATTCAACCGGCCGACGCACGCTGCCGTCTCGCCCAAGACGGGCTTCGTCTACATCAGCGATGGCTATGGGAACTCGGCCGTGCACAAGTTCACCCCGGAAGGCCAGCACGTCCTCACCTGGGGATCTCCGGGAATCGACCCGGGGCAGTTCATTCGCCCGCACACGGTCGCTATCGACGCCGACGACAACGTCTTCATCGCCGACCGCGAATGCCACCGCGTCCAGGTGTTCGATGCCAACGGGAAGTTTCAGCACATGTGGAACAACATTCATCGCCCGGATGGCATGTGCCTCGGCCCGGACGGCAACATCTACATCGGCGAATTGAACGGCCAGGATGCGCTGCTTGATGGCTGCCCCGGGCTGGGCCACCGCGTCAGCATCCTCAGCCCGGAAGGCAAGCTCCTCGCCCGCTTCGGTGATGAGAACGAAGGAGAGGGCCCGGGCCAGTTCATCGCTCCGCATGGCATCGCCGTCGATTCGCGCGGCGACATCTACGTCGGCGAGGTCGCCTTCAGCATCCGGGGACGGCTGATGGACCCGCCGCGCGAGTTGAAGAGCCTGAAGAAGCTGGTGCGCGTGAAGCCGATCGCCTAACGGCGCTCACGCCACATCTTCGAGCAGCCGGATGAGCGTCGCCGTCTCATCAGCCCGGACCCGCGCCCGCCCAGTGATCACCTTCCCGGCGACGGCCGCGCGCGTGTTGGCGCCGCCACGGGCAAGGAGCTGCGCTCGCTCGGCGGCGCGGTCCACGTCCTCCAGGTCGATCGTCTGTGATATCTCGACCGCAAGGAGCATTGGCCCCGGAGCGGAAGCGGACCTGTCGGTTCCGGCGACAACAAGGTCCAGGGCGCGGAGGCGGCGTAGTTCCTGGGAGGTGAAGCCCCCCGTCGCCTCCAGCTCATCGAACCCCGGGACCTCATCGATCTCGATGGCGCGTGGCTTTCGCAGCCACTCGCCGAAGAGGGACGGCGCCTTCTGGCGGAAGAGGAGTTCGTAGGCAATGCCGGTGCACTCGCGGATAATCCCGCTGCAGATCGCGACATCGCGGCGCATGCGTTCCACGTTGTCTCGGGCATCAGCTAAGCTGGCGAGCGCGTCTTCACAGGGATCGAACATCACCAACCGATCCTACAGCGCCGGACGCGTGACCTGTACCAGCTTCACCCATTCCTACCCCCGGTAGGCCGCGGCGGCCTTGCCGTAGCGCTCGATGATCGGCAGCACCTTCTCCGCTGGCTCGGATTCGAGGCCCCAGACGAGCCGGTCGATCCCGGCCTCGACGGCGCGGGCGATTCCCTCGGCGTCGAAGATCGCTCCGAAGACCGTGACCTCGGGGCGCGGCTTCCCGGCCGCCGCCGCCATCTCCCGGTACTGAGCGATCTTGGGCGCCAGCGCATCGGCGCCCATGAAGCCGATCGGCATCCAGCCGTCGCAGTAATCTACCGCCCGCTTCAGGGTGTTCGGCCCATCGCCCCCGAGGATGATTGGCGGGTGTGGCTTCTGCACCGGCTTCGGCCACGACCAGGTCGGCCCGAAGTCGACGGTATCGCCGTGGTACTCCGCCACGTCCTTCGTCCAGAGCTCCTTCATCGCGCCGATGCGTTCGCGCATCACCTTGAAGCGGTGGTCGAAGTCGGTGCCGTGGTTGCGCGTCTCCGGCTCGTTCCAGCCAGCCCCAATCCCGACGATCACCCGGCCGTTCGAGACGAGGTCGAGCGACGCGATCTCCTTCGCCAGCGTTAGCGGGTCGCGCTGGGGGATGAGCGCGATGCCCGTCGCCAGCCGGATCGTCTTCGTCACGGACGCTGCGGCGCCAAGCGCGACGAACGGGTCCAGCGTGCTGCGGTAGTGCTCAGGCACGGTGCCGTCGCCCATCGGGAAGCGCGTCTGCGTGGGGATATGGGTGTGCTCGGGGAACCAGAGCGACTCGAGGCCGGCGGCCTCAACGGCCTGGGCGACTTCGGCCGGGCCGATGCTGTAGTGGGTGGGAAAGATCGAAACGCCGAACTTCATAGTGGTCTCCTTCGTGTGCGGCGCATCCTACCCCCGACGGACCCGTCACGTCGCCTCGCTCGGGAACCTTAAGCGTTGACCGGACGTTGAACTGAAGAGGAGCGGCGGGAGGATGCTTGTGCGGCCGTTGAAAGGGATTCCGATGAGCCGGGGCGCCGGGCGAGGACTCGTACTCGCTCTGGTGCTCGCCCTCGCCGCTGCCAGTGGCACGGCAGGGACAGCGCCGCGCGCCGCTTTCGCCTGTAGCTGCGGAAACGAGTGCGAACGGATTGTCCACGAAGCCGACCTCATCGTGGAAGGCCGCATCACCGGTTGGGAACGAGTTCGGCCAGATTCGGAGCCCGGCGCCTGGATTCCTATAAACGTCTCGATGAATGTGGAGCGTGTCTACCGCGGAGCTGTGCCCACGCCCTTCCGCATGACGGACCACGCCAGCCTGATATCGACCAACGTCAATGGCGATCATCTTTCCTGGGGAGGTGCAGCAGGGGCCTGCGGCTCGTTCGATGAGGACCCCACCGGACGGTACGTCATCGCCGCCCTCTACCGAAGGCCAGACGGCAGCTTCCAAATGGGGCGCCCGGCCACCGTCTTCCTCAGCGACAACCCCGGCGGCGACTACTACGACGCCGTCGTCCAGAAGCTCACCGCCAACGTCGGCCCGCCCGCCGCCGGGTCCGGCCTCGCCCGCGGCGTGGACGTCCGGAGCGGCTTCCACCCCGCCATCGCTGTTCCCTTGGTGCTTCTCGCCGCGTCAGCCGCACTGCTCGCCGCGAGCCTGCTTCGTCGGCGTCGCCCCTGACTCCGTCACCCCGCTACTCCCTCACTCCGATACACTCGCTGGTGGAGAGGTGCCCGAGTGGTTGAAGGGAACCGTCTTGAAAACGGTCGAGGCTCATACCCTCCGCGGGTTCGAATCCCGCCCTCTCCGCCAGCTATCTCCTCCGCCTCCGGTGTTCTTGCGTGAAGATCCTCCTCCTGGGCAACAGCGATACGACGGGCCTGGAACTCGATCGCGCCGAGCACCCATGGCCGGACCTCGTCCGCGCGGCGAGGCCGCAGGATACGCTTGCCGAGGTTCGATTCGTCCCGGTCGGCGATGCCGCGGCGTATGTCGATCGCAAGGTGGCCGAGCTCGAACCGGAGTTCATCGTTCTGCCGCTTTCGGTCTATGTGTGCGCCGTAGGGCTTGTCCGTGAGCGGGTCAGGCGGCGCTTTGGCTCCCGTGCGGAAGCAGCCTACCTGGGGTTGGAGCGCCGGTTCGATGGCCAAACACGTCGAGCGGGAGAGCCCGGGCGGCTCAACCGCCTCGCGCAGGCAGTGACGCGCCGGGTCGTGGGCACTGAGGCGCGCGCTTCGGTCGACCAGGTGATTACCGCCTACAACTCCGTGCTACTCGCCCTTGCTCGCCGTGAAGGTGTGCACGTCGTGGTGATGGGTGACGGCCACTTCGGGCAGGAGATCCGGCGTCAGAACAGGCGGGTCGATGACGTTATCGCGCGCGTCCAGGCGAGTGTTCGTCCGGTGATCGACCAGCATCGCTTCACATGGGTCGATGCTCATGCCGCGATGCAGGCCGCCGGTGACGTCGAATCGCTTATGCACCCGGACGGCGTGCACCTTTCGCCAGCGGGACACGTGGTGGTAGCTGCGCTCGTCCTGGCGGCCCTGCCCGCCCTTGAGCCGGTTCGTCCTGGCTCGTCACCTTGATTCGAACGCGTTGAACAGTTTGCGCATTGAGTACCATCCTACGCAGGCGTAGGATCTGGTCTGGCCGCATTCGCGCGGCCGGAGGGACGCGATGCCCGCATCAGCAACGAAGGAACGCCCAGCCCTGTACGACCGGCTCGAGGAGCGCATCCTCGGCCGCGACCAGCGCGGCGCCAGCGATGTCTTTTACGATCTTGTCCGCGCCGAACGGCCGCTCCCCGAGATGCTCTTGGAGACCGTCCGGATCGCCTCGCCGTACCTCCACATCCCCTACCACCAGCGGATCGACAATGGCGTGGTCCGCTTCGTGAACAACGACCACTGCCTTCTGAGCGCCCGGACCGCGCTCCAGCTCCGCCGGCTCGTCGGAAAGGGGTACGAACTCGCCCCGATGGCCCAGACCATGTGGTACGTGCCGACCGGGCTCGACCCCTGGAACCAGCTGCTTGGCAACATCCCGGGCCACTACGCGCGGAGGCGTTTCCAGCCGGGCGAAGCCTTCCCGATGCCTACCTCCCATATCGCCGACCAGGAGCCGCTCTACATCGATGGTACGCTGGAAGAGCGGCTTAACCACTGGCTCACGCTCGTCCAGGTGGGCGATGTCGTCCAGGCCTACCGCGTCTTCCTTGGCCTCCTGGAAGAGGAGGACCGGGACCGCGTCCTCGCGCAACTCGTCTTCGCCGGGCTGATCGATGTCCAGGACCGGATGTACTTCAACCGCTCCTACACCACGGGCCACCGCGCCTACCGGGCGAAGGCGACGATCGAACTGGCAGAGGCCGTCGGACGTGAAAACGAACACGCCATCTTCTACGCCGGCGTGCCCGACCTCGCCGTCGGCCCCCACTGGTACTCCTCGTACGAAATGGCGGGCGAAGTCGCCTGGATTCAGCTCGCCGAGCCGGAGGAGCGCCAGAAGTCTTCGATCGGCGCCTCGCCCGAACTCCCGCCGGAACGCCGTCTTCTCGCCAACACCGACCCGCTGAACGCCGCCGAACCGGCGATGCTCGTCCATGCCCTCACGAAGTGCGACGAGCCGGCGAGCATCGAGGCGATCAGCGCGCTTCTGCTGGCGGGAAAGAGTCCCCGGTCGGTCGTCGATTCGCTCCAGGTGGCCGCCTCGAACTTGATGCTGGAGACGGGCGACCCGCGCAACTTCTCGATGCCCCAGCACACGTACCAGTACACGAATGCGCTGGCCTGGTTCTTCGACCGGTTCCGCCACCCGCACCGGATCAAGCTGCTCTACGTCGCCGCTTCGTTCATCAGCCAGACGGCGCATTGGCTGCGTGCCACGCCGGGCAACGCCGTGGGCAACACGACTCCGCTGATGGAGGCGAACTCGCTCTCCGCCCGCCAGCAGCTCACCCGCCTCGACGACGCACTCGTCCGCCGCAGCCCGGACGAAGCGGTCTCCTGGGTGCGCGCCTACCTCGACGCCGGCCATGTGCGCCGGCCGCTGGTGGAGACGCTCGCCCTGGGCGCCGCCAAGCACGGCAACGATACCCACAACCAGGAGCTTGGCCTCTGCTTCCTGGAAGACTACCCGAAGAACACCAACGCCAACCGTGACGCCCTCCTGATGGCCTCCGCCCATCACACGGCGGCCCACATCAAGTACGGGGACTCGCTTGAGCCGTTCCGGCGCTTCGCGGAAGCCTTCGGGATCGAAGCGGACCAGGAATCACAGGGCGACGCCGACCCGGCCGAGGCGCTCCTGGACGATTGACCGCCTCACCGTTCGGCGGCGACCGAAGACTATGTTCCCGCGGAAGCTCGCTGCTCGACATCGCGGTACGCGGTGAGGATGGCGGGGAATCGCGCTCGGATGGATCGGTACACCGCGAGCGCCTTCTCTTCCTCATACGTGTGTGACGTTTCATTGCGGTCCTGGAGCATCTCGAGCCAGGCGGTCTCATCGTCGATCCAGCCCGCGGAGAATGCCGCCTTCAGCGCATCCCGTGGCGTGGCAACGTCGATGCCGTCCGCGTGCAGCAGCCGGCGGAAGGTCTTCCAGAGGAATTCGAAGACGAACTCGAATCGCTGGATCGTGCCGTCGATCGCGAGCGGTGAGTCTTCCGGCTCGGCCAGCGCTTCCCCGAGTCGCTCCACCGCCCGGCCGAGTTTCTCCACGCTACGCGCGGTCGTCGCGTCGGGCATAGAGCGTGACACCCTCCCGCAGGATTTCGTCGCGGAACTCAGCGTTCGCCGTGTCGAGCCGGACGAGGTCGATTGTAAGGAGCGTCTCCGCTTCCTCGGCCAGCTCCTGCAAGCGTGACCAGGTCCGTATCGACGCGTCCGGCGCCTCGACGGCGAGGTCCACGTCGGACCGCTGGCGGGCTGTCCCCTTCGCGCGCGAGCCGAAGAGGACGACGCGATCGACGGCGGGGTCGGTCGCGATCTCCGCCACGAGGCGGGTGACTCCATCCGGCAACGATGGCTGTCGCATCACCGCCATGGTACAGCGTACGGCCGCGGGTGACCGCCGGGGCTGGCTGCGGGCTACTACCTGAACGCGGCCGGAGTGCCCCGGGCCTTGCTACTCGTGGTAGCATAGCCGCATGAAGGTTAGCGTGAGTCTTCGGCCCCAGGACCTGGCGTTCGTCGATCAGTACAGCGAACAGAACGCCAGGACACGGTCCTCCGTTATTCAGCAGGCCATCGCGCTCCTGCGTGAGGCCGAACTTGAGGCGCAATACGACCAGGCGTTCGGTGAGTGGCAGGGCACGGAGGACGCGGCGCTCTGGGACTCTGTCACGGGTGACGGGCTGGAGGAACTCGACTGATGGAGCGCGGCGAGGTGTGGATTGTTGACTTCGAGCCAACCCGTGGGTCGGAAGCCAACAAGCGACATCCAGCAGTCATCGTGAGCAACAATCCGGCGAATCGGTCGGTGTCCAATCGGGGCCGGGGATTGGTCACGGTGGTGCCGCTTTCAACGAATACCGCGCTCGTACATCACTTTCAGACCTTCGTCCCTCGTTCGGCGAGCGGGTTGCGGGCAGACTCCAAGGCGCAGGCTGAACAGATTCGAGCTATCGACGTCGAGCGGTTTCTCACTCGAGTCGGTCATCTGCCTCCAGCGGTGATGGACTTGGTCGATGAAGCCATGCGGGTACAACTGGCTCTCTGATTCCCCGGGCAAAGGTTGATTCTCGCGCCCGCGTGTGATGGCCCTACCAGGTATCGATGTTCCGTCGCTTCTTGTCGTGGCGGGGGAGCGGCTTCGGTACGGAGCGCAGGCCGTTGAGGAGCCACGCCCGGGTCTCCATCGGGTCGATCACGCTATCGACCCCGAACGAGACGCCCTGGTGGATCGCCTTGCTCCGTTCGTAGGCACGGTCCACGAGCTGGGTGTAGCGGGCCAGCCGCTCCTTCGGGTCTTCGATGCCGGCGAGTTCGTTGCGGTAGCCGAGCTTGACCTGGCCCTCGAGGCCCATTCCCCCGAACTCGCCCGTCGGCCAGGCCACCGCGAAGAACGGCTCCTTCATGCTCCCGCCGGCCATCGCCTGCGCGCCCAGGCCGTACGCCTTGCGAAGGACGACCGTGAAGTGCGGGATTGTGAGGTTCGCGCCCGTCACGAAGAGGCGGCTGCAGTGACGCACGAGCGCCGTCTTTTCGATCTCCGGGCCGACCATCATCCCGGGCGTGTCACAGAGCACGAGGAGCGGGATGTCGAACGCATCCAGGAGCTGCATGAAGCGGGCAGCCTTGTCCGAACCGTCGCTATCGACGGCGCCCGCGAGATAGGCCGGGTTGTTGGCGATGATGCCGACCGGCCGGCCCTCGACACGGATGAACGCGGTCACCATGCCCGGCGCGAAACCGGCCCGCACTTCGAGAACGGAGCCGGCATCGGCCAGCGTGTTGATCACGTCCCGGACGCGGTACATGCGCAGGCGGTTCTCCGGGACGATGCTTCGCATGCGGCGCTGGTCCGGGCTCTCCCACGTCTTCACCGTGCCCTGGAAGTAGGAGAGGTACTTCTTGGCGACCACCGTCGCCTCGGCCTCATCGGCTACAAGGATATCCACGCAGCCGTTGGGCACCTGGATGCTCATCGGCCCGATCTCTTTCGGCGTGAAGACGCCGAGGTTGCCGCCCTCCACCATCGCTGGGCCGCCCATGCCGATGTTCGAGTTGGCCGTGGCGATGATGACGTCGCACATTCCGAGGAGGGAGGCGTTGCCGGCGAAGCAGAAGCCGGAGTTCACGCCGACGACGGGCACGAGGCCACTAAGGCGGCCCATCGTTGTGAACGTCGGCGTATCCAGGGGCCGGCCGGCGAAGCCGTCGCCATCGCTGACGCGCCCTCCGCCCTGGCGCTGGCCGCCGGTGCCGGCGCGTCCGCCGCCGCCCTCCGTGTAGAACACCACGGGGATGCGCCACTTCTCCGCGAGTTCGAGCATCCGATCGGTCTTGGGATGGTTGATCGCGCCCTGGGTGCCCGCGAGGACGGTGTAGTCGTAGGAGAGGACGACGGTGCGGGCGGCCTGCTCATCGAAGAGGTCGCCGTTGATGCTGCCGACTCCGGTGATCATGCCGTCGGTTGGGAACTTGCGGATCACTTCGTCGATGGGCAGGCCAGTGCCGGGAGTGAGGACGAGTCCGCCGTGTTCGACGAAGGTGCCGGGGTCGCAGAGGTCGTTGATGTTTTCTCGCGCTGTCCGCTGTTCCGTCTTGCGGCGGCGGGCGACCGCGTCCGGGCGTGAGGCGTCCAGGGTGATGGCCTGGCGATCGAGGATCAGCTTGAGGTCGGGCCGGATGTAGTCGAGGTCGAGCTCTCCGCTGGATTCGTCCGCGGCTTCGCCAACGTCGGCTGGCTCGATGAAGACGAGCGGGTGGCCCTCGAAGACGGTGTCGCCGGCCTGGATGGTGATCTCGCGGACGAAGCCGCCGATCTCGGCGGCGATCACGTGCTCCATCTTCATCGCTTCCATCACGAGAAGCTGGGTTCCGGGATAGACGGTCGCGCCGGCCGCAACCGTGACCTCGACGATGGTGCCCTGGAGCGGCGCGTTGACCGCCGTCGTCCCTTCTGGGCCGGAGGCCGAGGCGGCCGGTGTCGCCGCGGCCGGCGACGGCGGTGGCGGGGCCTGGCTGGCGCCGCTTCCCTTGCCGTAGTCGAGGACGGCGAGTGGGTCGCGCGCGTCCACCTTTACACCGGCGAGCCTTGGCGCCGCCGGGGCCGCGATGGGCGCCGCGGCGGGCGCGGCATCGACGTAGAGGCGCTGGTGGGCGTCGCTCTCCGCGGGGGCCAGCTCGGCGATCTGCTCTTCGATGAACCGCGTGTGGACCCGCCCGTTGCGCATCTCCGAGCGCTGCATCAGGTTCTGGAGGAAGCGGATGTTCGTTCCGACGCCCTCGACCTTGAACTCGCAGAGGGCACGATAGCTCTTGGCGACGGCGTCCGCGAAGTTCGCGGATGGGGTGTGGACGATCACTTTGGCGAGCAGCGAGTCGTAGCGCGGGCTCGTCTTGTAGCCGGGGTAGCCGAAGGTGTCGGTGCGCAGCCCAGGCCCGGACGGTGGTTCGAACGCCGTGATGGTCCCGCCAGCCGGCCGCACGCCGCCCTTCGCGTCCAGCGTCTCCATATTGATGCGGCACTGGATGGCGAAGCCGCGCGGTGAAGGAACCGAGGCCTGGAGAAGTCCGAGTTCGGCGAGCGAGCGGCCCGCCGCCAGTTCGAGCTGGATGCGCACGAGGTCGAGCGAGAGCACCTCTTCGGTCACCGTGTGCTCGACCTGGAGGCGGGGGTTCGCCTCGATGAAGTAGAAGGGGGCGTCGTCGGTGTCCGCCGCGTTCGCATCGACGAGGAACTCGAAGGTGCCGAGGTTGTCGTAGCGCGCGGCTTCGGCGAGGCGGACGGCGGCGGCGGTGAGGCGCTGGCGGAGGCCGCCGGGCAGCCCCGGGCTGGGCGCGACTTCGACGATCTTCTGGTAGCGCCGCTGGATGCTGCACTCGCGCTCCCAGAGGTGGCTGATCGCGCCCGAGCCGTCACCGATCACCTGGACTTCGATGTGGCGGGCGGGGTAAACGAGCTGCTCCGCGTAGACCTGGCCGTTGCCGAAGGCCGCCTGCGCTTCGGACTGGCAGCGGGCGAGGGCGTCTGCGATCTCGTCGGCGGTGTGGACCGCGCGTGTGCCCCGGCCGCCGCCGCCGGCGACCGCCTTGAGCATGACCGCGCCGCCGGCCCCCAGCGCCGCGAGAAATGCACGCGCGCTCTCGCCATCCACGGGTCCGCCGGTCCCTTTCAGCACGGGCACGCCGGCGTGTTCGGCAAGGGCGCGCGCCTTCACCTTGTCGCCGAAGAGCTCGAGGATCTCCGCGCGCGGGCCCACGAAGGTGATGCCTTCTTCGGCGCAGCGGGCGGCGAAGAGGGCGTTCTCGCTCAAGAAGCCGTAGCCGGGGTGGATCGCATCGCAACCAGCCGCCTTCGCGACTCCGATAATCTGTTCGATATCGAGGTAGGCCGCAGCCCCAACGCCCGTGAGCGCCCGCGCTTCGTCAGCTTTGCGAACGTGGAGTGACTCGGCGTCGTCCTCCGAGTGGATGGCGACGGTGCGAAGGCCCATCTCGGCCGCACCGCGGATGATGCGAATGGCGATCTCGCCACGATTGGCGATGAGGAGGCTGGTGAGGCTCATGCGTTCGATTCCCCGGTGTGGAGTGCAGCGGCCCGCCGGCGCGGGGCACGGGGTCCGACTGTCCCGGCGCTATCCTACCGGAGGGGGCGATACCGTCGCCCTCAGGCTGGCTCGAGCTTCTTCACGTCGTCGATGACGCCGAGGAGCATCCGGATTTCGACGCGGTCGCCGGCCTTCGCATCGCGGTACATGCCCTCGGCGGCAACGCGCCCTTCGAACACCTTGTCGGGCATGTCCTTGCGTGCATACGCGATGCGGAAGTAGCGGGTGCCGTGAATCTCGTAGGGCTGGACATCGGCGAGGATCGCTTCCATGCCCGCAGTCTACCGCCCCGACGGGGGGCGGGCAGCTTACGGCTTCACGTATTCGTTCTGGAGCTCGTACCAGCCGGAGCCGACCACCTTGAGCGGGATCTGGCCGTAGCGCTCGCCCGTCTCCCGGTGGTGAGTGCGCCCCTCCCAGGCGTCCGGATTGCGCTGCCATTCGTTGAGCACTCGCTCCGCCTCTTCGTACGTCGGAGCTTCGACTTCGTAGATGCTGATGTAGTTGGCGATCGGCTCGCTACCGCTGTGCCCGCCTGCCAGGCGGTATGCGCCGCCGCGAATGAAGTTCGGGCAACGGGCGGTGTCTTCGATATGTTGGCCGATGAACCACTCGTCGAAGGCGCCTTGCAGCTCCGGCGATGGCGGTTCGACGAGCCCGATGAGAATGAAGCGAGGCATTGGGGAAGCCCTCCGGCATGGATTTGCGCGCGCAACCTACCACATGGTTCCACGGTCTCGCGATGATCGACCCCGGCCCCCGAATTTTCATCACGAATCGGCATTCAATGTTTCCGGCCAACGTGACGAATATCAGCAGGAGGGTGTTTCGCCCCACTTGTCCCCGCGTATGGTGACTTCATGAAATCGAATCGCTTCGTACGGGAAGGTCTCGTCGCTGGCATCCCGATCACACTCCTCGTCGAGCGGGATGGGGCAGTGCAGGCGCTCGCCAGCCGGATCGAGGAGATTGCGGGCGGAAGGATCATGGTCCTCAGCCCAATGCGACGGCTGCGGCTTCGGCCGAACGCGACCGGCACGGAGGTGCGCGTCGAGTTCCGCAACGGCCGCCGCACCGTGTCGTTCCGATCGACGGTGACGGGGCATGACGACGAGGGCGCGTGCGAGTTCCTCGCAATGCCGGCCAGGCTGGAAGACCGCGAGCGGCGCAGGGAGTTCCGCCTGGACGTCACGCTCCAGCCGGCCAGCCTTGTCTGTGTCAAACCCGGGGAAGACGGAGCCGAGGAGAAGGTCGAACCGGTAAGCGCTTCAATAGTCGACCTGAGCGCGGGCGGGATGTGCCTGGTGACCAAGGGCGGCCGTTCCCTCGACGGGGTTCTTCGCGCGCTGTTCACCATCGGCGACCAGGGCGACATTCAAACGGACGCCCGCGTGGTGGCCACTGAGGAGCCTTCCGAGGGCTACACCAATCGCCAGGTCCATTGCGAGTTCGTCGGCCTCGCGCCGCGGGACCGCGACCGGATCGCGCGCTACCTGGTGAAGCAGCAGCTGGCGATGCGCCACTCCGGCAGGCTCTGACCCTGCCGCGCTGAAAGCGAACGGATGTCGTGGTAGGCTGCCGCATCGACGGGGAGGTGGCAGCGCGTGAGCACAGTGATTGATGGCCCGGCGCAGTCGTCCGTGGAGCTCTTCGCCGCGATTGCCGCCGAAGAACCCGTGCTCCGGGCCGAATCGCTGGGCTTCGATGACGCGCGTCAGCTGAGCGATCTGGCCGTGAACGCGCTCCGCGAGGCGGGCGTGTTCCGGTTCGCCATGCCCCGTGCATGGGGCGGCCCCGAACACGACCCGGTCACGCAGTTGCGGGCCGTGGAGGCCGTCTCCCGCATCGATGGCGCCGCCGGCTGGTGCACGATGATCGGCTCCGATGGGGGCTACGTGTCCGCGTTCCTGGATGATGCCGTTGGGCGGAAGATGTACGCGGACCTCGACGCCAGCACGGTGTTCGTCATCGGACCCGGAGGCCGCGCCGTTCCCGCGGATGGCGGCTACAAAGTCACTGGCCGCTGGGCCTTTGCCAGCGGCAGCCCACACGCCGAATGGTTCGCACTGGCATGCCTGGTCCCCGCTGAATCGGGTATGCGCATGGCTACCCCCGCGAGTCCCGAGCTTCGTGTCTGCGTGCTGCATCGCAGCGAGATCGAAGTCCTGGACACCTGGTACACGACCGGCGTGCGCGGCAGTGGCAGCAACGATGTCGCCGCCGCGGCAGCTTTCATCCCCGAGGAGCGAACGTTCAGCTTCAACAGCGGCCCGATCTTGCGGGAGGGCCCGCTCTACGCCTGGCGGATGATGTTCATCACCAACATGTCGGGCGTGGCCATCGGGATCGCGCAGGCTGCATTCGACGAAGTGGTCTCGCTCGCACAGACGCGGACGACTATGGTCCGAACGCCTCTGCGTGAGGAGCCGTGGTTCTCGGCCGCCCTCGGCGAGGCGGCCGCCCTCGTGGGGAGCGCGCGAGCGTTCGCCGAAGCGGAACTGAGCGCCGTTTGGGATGGCCTTGTGGCGGGCAGTCCACCCTCGGCCGAGGCCCGCGCCCGCCAGCGTCTCTCCATGACCCACGCCTACGACAGCTGCACCCGCGCTGTGGATCTGCTCTATCGGATCGCCGGCAGCTCGGCGCTCTACACGCAGCGGAGCGGACTGGACCGCAAGTTTCGTGACATACACACCATCAGCCAGCACGTGGCTATCGGGCTGAAGACCTACGCTTCGGCCGGGCGCATCCTTTCTGGCCTGGAGCCGGACCCTTTGTTCTAGCGTTGGGGTTGAGAAGCGTGGCCTCTGGTGCGCCCTCGCCGGCGACCCCGCTCCCGGAGCGCTGGGCGAGGGGGTTGCGCTCAACCATCGTGGACCTTCTGCCGGTTCGTGCTATCGCCCCCGCAGATGGAGGACAGGGCCCGGATTCGGACCGTGTCTTCCTTTGACTACTCGCGTCCGGGCATTCGCCCGGCGGCTCCGGCGGCATGGCGGCCGGCCAGGTAGCCGAACACCATCCCCGGCCCGAGCGTGCCCCCGGCGCCTCCGTAGGTTGCCCCCATCACCGAGGCCATCACGTTCCCGGCGGCGTAGAGCCCGGGGATCGCCTCCCCGTCGAGATCCAGCACCTGGCCGTTCCCGTCCGTCTGTGGCCCGCCCTTGGTTCCAAGGGCGCCGCTCTGCACCTGCACGGCGTAGTACGGCGGGGTGTCCACCGGTCCGATGGTCGCGGCTGCGCCCTGGAAGGACTGGTCCCCCCACCAGCGGTCGTGCGCGCTCTCGCCACGATGAAACTCAGGGTCGTTGAAGTTGGCAGCGTTCTCGTTCCATCGGGTCACGGTTGCGAGCAGTTCGGCCGGGGGGACGTCGATGGCGCTGGCGAGCGCTTCGATGGTGCCGCCTTTCGCTACGTAAGCCGGGATAGCCGCCTCGTTGCCTGCCATGTGGTCGCCGATGCCGTAGGTCCGGAGGTAGTGGTCATCGAAGACGATCCAACACGGGTGGTTCGGGTAGTCAAAGGCCGTCACATCGATGACGTGAAAGGCGGCGCCGAAGGTGTTGTAGTTCGCCGCTTCGTTGGTGAAGCGCTTGCCGTGCCGGTTCACCATGATCGAGTGTGGTTTCGTTTTGCCGCTCTGGACCTGGTAAGGCCAGGTGCCGCCACCCTCGGGCTTCGGGACATCCGTCGTCGGCACCCACCATGCTTCGCGCATGTTGCCCAGGCCTGCCCCGGCCTTCATCGCCATGCGCAGGCCGTCGCCGGTGTTCGTGGGCACGGAGACGGGCCGCGTCATCGGGCCGCGGAGGAAGCTCTTGACGAGCGCGGGGTTCCATTCGAAGCCGCCCGTGGCGAGCACAACGCCGCCGCGCGCGCGGGCTTCGAAGATGCCCGTCTCGGATTCGAAGCGCACGCCGGAGACGCGGCCGCCTTCGATCACGAGATCCGTCGCGCGGGCATCTGTCTGGGGTTCGATCCCCCGTTCGAGGCAACCCTTGAGGAGCCGCCCGACGAGGGCCTGGCCGTAGCCGCGCTCATCGCGTCCTCGGCGTTCCTCGCGCAGCTCGATCGGCGGAAGCCTGAGCTGTCCGCCAAGGGGGCCTTCGCCGAGCGTCATGTTGCCGTTCATCTGCCGTCCAACGGTTACGCGCGCCGACCAGTCTCCGAGTTCGAGGAAGGAGAACACCGGGCATTCCAATGAGCGGCCGCCGCCCGATTTCCCGCCCGGGTGCTCGGGGTGGTAGTCGGGGAAGCCCCGCACCACCTGAAAGCGGACCGGTGAGTGTTCTTCCATAAAGGTGACCATCTCCGGGCCGGCGTCCACGTAGGCCTCGATCAGGCGGTCGTCGAGCATGCCCAGGGACATGGATTGGAGGTAGGCGAGCGCCTCGACCCGGCTGTCGCCGATCTCAAGTTCGGCCATGTGCGGGTTGTTCGGGATCCAGACGAGGCCGCCGGACCATGCGCTGGTGCCCCCGACCTCCGTGCCCTTTTCGAAGAGCCCGACGCGAGCGCCGCTGGCGTGCGCCGTGATGGCGGCCGTGAGACCAGCGGCTCCCGTTCCCAGGACAATGACATCGTAGTCCACGGCCGTGCCCCCTCTGCCCGGGCGATTCTACATGCGAGGGGTGTGCGGCGCGCTGTTCCGAAGGGGCCGCCAGCGAAAGAACGGAGTCTGGTAACCTGAGTAAGCGCAGGGCGGCGCGCGCGCGTGTGGGCCTGTAGCTCAGCTGGTAGAGCAGTGGACTTTTAATCCATTTGTCGAGGGTTCGAGCCCCTCCGGGCCCACCACTTCGAGGTTCGCAGAGTGGAAGGCTCCACCCGGGAGTCCCACCTGGCGGAGCACTCCGTGGCCTACTTCACACAGGGCGCAACCCGGTCCGCGCGGCCCGTCACCTCCTTCTCTTCGCTGGCCATTGCCTGTATGGGCGCCGTCATCGACGGCCCCGCCCGGCGCTAGCGCCGGAGCACAGTACGGGGAGAACGACAATGAAGTACTCGATCACCGGCGCCGCGGCGTTCCTGCTGGGAGGACTGGCGCTCCTCAATGCCTCCTCGGCGGCCGCCGTCACGGTCACCGTCGATACGTTCGTCGATAGCGCGGACCCGGCCTTCCAGGCCTGTACCGCCGCTCCGAACGATTGCAGCCTGCGTGGCGCTATCATCGCCGCCAACGTCCTTGCCGGCGCCGATACGATCCGTGTCCCCGCCGGTGCGTACGCCCTCACCGTCGCTGGCAACGACGACGCCTCCCTGGTTGGCGACCTCGATATCACGTCGACCCTCACCATTCGCGGCCTCGGCGCCGGAGCTACGATCGATGCCTCGGGCCTCGCGGGCGACCGCGCTTTCCACGTCCTCGGCGCCCCGGGCCTTGTCACGCTCGAACGGCTTACGCTCACCGGCGGCGAGAGCACGCCCGGCGCCGGCCTCCGCGTCGAATCCGGCGTGGTCACGCTGGTCAACGCCTTCGTAACCGGGAACGACGCCATGTCCAACGAGGGTGGCGGCATCCACAACACGGCCACCCTAATCCTCCGCGGCACGGAAGTGACCGCGAACGTGAGCGGCAACGGCCGCGGCGGCGGCATCTTCAACGGCCCGGGAGCGTCCCTCACCACGATCGCCTCTCGGGTTGCGGGCAACACCGCCTTCACCGATGGGGGCGGCGTCTTCAACGAAGGCACGGCCACCATCCGCACGACCACGATCGATGGCAACGCCGCCGGTATCAGCGGTGGCGGGATCGCCAACCGGAAGTCGCTCACGGTCATCCAGTCAGCCATCACGGCCAATGTCGCTTCCGGCGCCGCCTACCCGCTGGGCGGCGGTGGTATCTGGAGTCACTCTGACGACGCCGTCGATACCGTCAGCGTTCGCGACAGCGACGTCAGCGGCAACGCCGCCGCTACCGCCTGGGGCGGAGGCATCTTCAGCTTCGTTGGCTCCCTCACCGTCAGCAGGACGACTGTTTCCGCCAACGCCGCCCTCTTTGGCGGCGGCCTGGCGGCGGGCGGAACAACCAGTGTGACCGGCTCCACCATCGAATCGAACGCCGCGATTGACGACGGCGGCGGCCTCTGGATCGCCGGTGGATACGCCAACCTCCTCAAGTCGTTCCTCATGACCGGCTCCACCGTTCAGGGCAACAGCGCGGGCGATGGCGCCGGGTTCTGGGTCGAAGCCGCGAGCATGTCCACGATGACGGTTACCACCAGCACGATCGCCGGCAACGCCACCGCCGGCTTCGGCGGCGGCATCTACTTCCTCGACAACGACGGTGTCCCCTCGCCGCTCGTCCTCGACCGCACTACGGTCTCCCAGAACGCCGCCGAAGCCGGTGGTGGCCTGTACCTCTACGGCGCGCTCGCCCGTGTCCTCTTTTCCATGGTGGATAGCAACACGGCCAGCAGCGAAGGCGGCGGTATTCGCGCCACGGACGTCACCCTGGTGATCACGGCCAGCACTATCTCCCGCAACGCGGTTTCTGCCGGCGATGGTGGCGGACTGTACAACGAAGACGACTTCGTCACGTCCCGGGTCGCTGTCAACAACTCTACCGTCAGCGGGAACAGCGCGAGCGGCGTAGGCGGCGGTGTCTATACCGAATTCAGCGGCCCCGTTGGCGCGGCGACCTACCTCTTCAACGTCACCGTTGCCGCCAACTCCGCTGGCCTTTCCGGGTCCGGAGTCGCCGTCAATGGGGGGCTTCTCCAGGCCCGCAACTCGATCATTGGTCAACAGGCCGTGGCCGGGGATGACTGCGCGACGGCGGCCGGTGGCGTCGTCACCGGGATTGGCGCGAACCTCGAAGGAGCCGCGTCCTGCGGATTCAGCCTCAACGGCCTCGCCCCGGGGCTCGATATCCTCACGCTCAACGCCCCCGGCGCGACCGAGACCCACGCCCTCCTCGCCGGCAGTCCCGCCATCGACGCCGGCCCCGCGGGCGGCTGCCGCGGCGACAACAATGCCGACGGCATTCCGGACTTCGCTCTGCCCACCGATCAGCGGGGCGTCGCCCGCAACGCCGTCTGCGATCTCGGCAGCTACGAGTTCTGATTCGAAGCCGTACCAGGGACGGGCATGAGAAGAGGGGGCCTCCACAAGGCCCCCTCTTTGGTCGCGGGATTGCGCGACGTCTGACTTTTCGCGGGATTCTGGCGGGGCCGACAAATACGCCCGCGCGGGCTCCAAATGGACCGTGTCAGTTCGACCTCGATTGTCATCGCTCGGCAAGGTCTCGCCTGTTAGGCTCTGGGCCGCACCTTCGACCCGGAGCCCACAACCATGACCTCCCCGCAGATCGAGATCCCTCCTCCTTCCCCCAATGATGTGCTGTATGAACCGCGGGACGGCTTCGCGGTGATCACGCTGAATCGGCCCGTGGTCCTCAACGCGATCAACTGGTCGATCCTTCGCCGGCTGAGTGCCGCGCTTGACCAGGCTGAGGCTGACGACGCCATCAAGGTGATCATCCTTACCGGGGCCGGGCGGGCGTTCTCCGCTGGCGGCGACATCCAGTCCACGCCGCCCGAAGATGATGAGCCGATTCCCAGCGGCATGGAGATCTGCCTCCGAATCTGGCGAATGCCGAAGCCGGTGATCGCCGCGGTGCGCGGGTATGCGGTAGGCCAGGGGCACGAACTTGCGGCGATCTGTGATTTCACGATCGCCGCCGAAGATGCCGTTTTTGGCGAACTCCAGATCCGTCACGGTTTTGGGCCGCCGACGCTCGTGACACCGTTTCTCGTGGGCCCCAAGCAGGCGAAGGAGATACTGATGCTCGGCGAACGCATCTCCGCGGCCGAGGCGCTTCGCCTCGGACTGGTCAATCGTGTGGTTGCCGGGGAAGAGCTGATGACGGCCGCGGAAGAGATGGCGCGGAAGCTGATCGCCCTCCCCGAAGGCACGGTCCGCGCGAACAAACTGCTCGTGAACCATGTCCATGAGTTGGCCGGCTTTAACGAGGCGTTGAACTACCGCGACCACCCGATCCTCGGCCAGGTGGCACAGATGCGCGGAGCCTCGCTTGACCCCCACCTTGCCGTCCTCCGGGAAGAGGGGTGGGAGGCGTTCCGCCGCTCGCGTGATGCGACCTACGGTGAGGCCGAGGCCGCCGGTCCGGGATAGTGCCTCACGAGAGCGCGCCCGCCGAGGCGTACCGGATCAGGTCCTCCTCCGACACGTGGAGAAGCTCGGAGAGGACGTATTCGGTGTCCTGGCCGAGGAGCGGAGCGGCGTTTCGCAGATGGCCAGGCGTTGCCGAGAACGCCGTCGCCAGGCCGTCGTAGGGCGTTGGGCCCATTTCCCCATGGTCCAGGGTCACGAAGAAGCCCCGGTGCCCCAGTTGCGGGTCCGTATACAGGTCGGCCGGGTAGAGGACCGGATAGGCCGGCACACCCGCCTCACGCAACATCTGGCCGAGGGCGAATCCGTCCTGGTCCCGGCACCACATGGCCAGCGATGCCTGGATGGCTTCACGTTCCGCGATTCGCCGCTCCAGGCCGTCGTAAGCGGGGTCGGCGAAGGCATCGAGCGGCGCCAGTGAGCAGAGTGCCCGCCATTCGGAGGCGCTGGCGGTAGCGATCGCGATGTAGCGCTCGACGCCCACCGTCGCGAAGACACCGTGGGGCGCCGCGTAGAGCGAATCGTGTCCCGCCGGGCCCGCCACCCTCCCGTTCACCGTGTTGTCGAGGATGAGCGGCTCCATGAAGCGAATGCCCGCCTCCGTCTGGGCGAGGTCGATGTACTGGCCCTCGCCCGTGCTGTCGCGGTGCAGGAGGGCGGCGGTCAGCGCAGCGCCGCCATAGCGGGGGTTCAGGAAGTCCGTATACGCGCCCCATGGCCCCACCGGCTGGCGATCCGGCCAGCCGGTCACCGAGAAGAGGCCCGCGAGCGCCGCGCCCTGGCCGCCGAACCCGGTATACGGGGCCTCCGGGCCAGTCTGTCCTCGCAGACAGCTACTGAGCATGATGATCCCGGGCTTGCGCTTCCGGATCGTCTCGTAGTCCAGTCCCAGCTTCGCCATCGTTCCCGGCGTGAAGCTTTCGACGACCACATCGGCCCAATCGATGAGCCGGTTCGCCAGCTCCCGTCCCTCAGCCGTCGAAAGGTCGCAGCCAAGCCCAAGCTTCGAACTGTTGAAGTTCGCCATGAACTGGGCCCGATTAATGCCCGGTTGGCCGTCCTTGAAGGGCGGCAGCAGGCGGAGGATATCGGGCCGCGTCGACGACTCCACGTGCACCACCGTCGCCCCGTGGTCGGCCAGGCTCTTGCTGATGATCGGTCCAACGCCTACCCATGCGAAGTCCGCCACCTTCAGCCCGTCGTAGGCGGGACGGCGGGGCGCGTCGCTGTCCGGGCGCGGCTTCGCGGGACGTCGCTGCGCCAGGACCGCCTGGTCCGCTCCAAGCCGCGGCGCCGCCCGATCCATCCGCACCGGCGTCGCGCTGAGCTTCGCGAACGGCCCCGGGTGGAGGCGCCCACCGACCGTCGTCCAGTACTCCCGCGCTTTCAGATGGCTGTCGTCGACCAGATCAGCCACGTCGTAGATGGCCGCGACGAGGATGCCCGTGCTCGCCGCGTGGGCCTGGATATCGGCCTTCGCCATGGTGTTCAGGAAGGCCTGGATCGTGTCGACCGATGCCTGCACGTCCGCCACCGGCAGGGCCCCGGAAACAAGGTCACCGATCCAGTTCCGCCAGTCGCGCCCGGCGAGTTCTGGCTGCGCCATGCCGTGTTCCTCGGCCCAGCGCATCAGTTCGTGGTGCGTCCGCCCGCCAACGATCGGGAGGGTCGTCGCGATCGCGAGGTAGCCATCGGCGCAGGTGAAGAGCCGCGGGATCGTCAGGCCGGGGAAGAGTTGCGCCGCC